>JAFTVH010000071.1 GCA_017465845.1 Lachnospiraceae bacterium
GGAAGCGTCTTCTTCGTCAGCGCATAGCCTGCCGGGACTGTTACCAACAGATTGATGATGGTTCCTGTCACTGTATAAAAAAGTGTGTTTGCATATCCAATCAAAATATTTTTGTCATGGAAAAACTCAATATATCCATTGAAATTAAATCCTTTAGGCAAAAACAATACCTTGCCTGACGCCACCAATCCCGGATCACTGAGGGAATTGGATACTACCAAAATCATAGGATACAATACAATGACGAGCAAGAATACGGAGATGATATGGACCACCACATCAAATATTTGTATTTTTTTCTTTTTCATATATCATTCATTCCTTTCTCACAATGTATTAGAACAGGCTGCTCTTCGTCATCTTTTTTGAAATCTGGTTCGCCAAAATCAACAAAATTACATTGATTATATTATTGAACAAGCCAACTGCCGTTGAAAAACTGTAATTGGTATTGATGATACCTCGTTTGTACACATATGTAGAAATGACTTCAGAAGCTTCAATATTCAGATCCGTTTGCAGAAGGTAAACCTTTTCATATCCTACGGAAAGCAATTTACCGATCTGCAAAATCAATGTAATCATGATCGTCGGCAATATACCGGGAATATTGATATGGATAATCCGCTGTATCCTGGTGGCACCATCGATGGATGCCGCCTCATGCAATCCCGGATCGATTCCTGACAAAGCAGCAAGATAAATGATAGCACTCCATCCCATTGACTGCCATACGCCGGACCAAACATACAAATGCCTGAAATATTGCGGCGCACCCATAAAATAAATCTTATCAAAACCCAATTCACTTAGCACTGCGTTCACCACGCCTGAAGAAACCGAAAACATGATGGTAATCATACCTACCATAACAACCGTAGAAATAAAATGCGGTGCATATAATACCGTTTGAACCACTCTTTTATATCTGCCTTTCAGCTCATTGATGATCAAGGCCACAATAATGGGAATCGGAAACCCTGCTACCAATTGATATAATGAAAGCAATAAAGTATTCCTTAACAATGACCAGAAATTATATCCGTTAAAGAAGTTCTCAAAATGCTGCAGTCCAACCCACCTGCTACCGCCAAATCCCAACGACATCTTGAAATCCTTAAATGCAATCTGCAGACCATACATCGGTGTATAGCAGAAAATAACCACATACATAACCGCCGGTAAAAGCATCATATAATAGTCGCGATGTCTCCAGATACGGGTTTTCAGCTTTTTATTCTTTTTCATGTATACTTTTCTCCTCTCGTACATCTTTAACTCTAAGGTAGCATACATTATTGCATAAAAAAAGTGTAAATTCTTGCCTTTTTGCCATCAAAATAGACAACGCAAGAATTTACACCAACGAAACATCTCATTGCAAGTACTGAATTTTTCACAAGTAAATCAAGACTCCCGAAATGTAGTAGGAGACATTCCGGTATTGGCTTTGAACACCTTAAAGAAATTGTTATCATTATCAAATCCTGATTTCACAGCAATGTCATGTACAGATTCTTTTGTGGTCAAAAGCAGTTCCTTTGCATACTCCACACGCTTAGCATTGACATATGCTACAAAACCGATCCCTACATCATTTCGGAAGATACGACTTAATGTATAAGTGGAGATATTGAAGTGACCTGCCACCTGCACCTGTGTCAGGTCGATATCCCGGTAGTGTTCACCCACATAAGAGAGGATTTCTTCCCGAAGCTTCGCTTTTTTCATCTCTCGGGCGGCATTGTTCCTTTGCACATCCGCTTCTGTCTCTACTACATGGGCACTTTTTTTCAGTTCTTCCTCACAATAATTCAGACAGCTCCAAATCTCTTTTATATCATAAACCAGATTACCACCTACAAGTGACTGTTTGGATACGCCGAATTCGCTGCACTTTTGCTGCAGCCACTCCTTTATGGTGTTTTCCTGAACGGTATCAAAAAACAACACGAATACACTCCGGTTTTCCCCATCCAGGTCTGTCACGAACATTCTGGAACAATACCTTTCCGCTGTCTCGGCAATCAATTTTTTAGACTCCGCATCAGACAATACATAGCCATCCAACAAAAATACTGTATAGCAGCTCGCCGGTTCAATCCCTAACTGTTTTAATTTTCCCTTTGAGATTGGGGCTTTATACAATAAATTGTTAATAAGCATATCCATCAGCAGTATTTCCTGCTCCTCTATCTTGGCTCCCCGATCATCCAAAGCCTTAGCGATTGCCTCAAATTCACTTCCCTCCGCATGTTTCAATTTCGTTGTCAGGTGAAAGACCGGCTTATACGCAATATACAAGATCAGCAAATATCCGACTAAGACTACCATTAGAACAACTGAAACCGCCGTCAGCATATTATCCAGAAATGCCAATGCCACATTCCTGGGCGCATTCTCGTTCATATATCCAATCAACACAATGGGATGCACCGAACTTTCTTTTACCCAAAGTGCATCCGACTCTTCCAACGTTCCCTGGGCTGCCAACATCCTTTTTACGGTATCTTCATAATTTTCTCTGCTATAGTTGCCGAAAAAGAAGGAAAAACCATTATTTTTATTCCACAAAGAACATTCAAAACCTTTTTCTATGTACGCTGATTCGAAAAATTCAGTAATATCTCTTTCCGTATATTCATAGAAAAGCATCACCTTATCTCGCTGCCTGCCAAGCGTAGTATAAAAACCAATCAAGATCTTATTCTTCCCTGCTCCCTGGTCTTCTGTACCGCCGATATACAGCAGAAACTCCTCATAATTCTCTTTCTCAAAAAAATCCTTCAGATATTCCTCTTCCTCCAGATTTTTAATCTCAATCTTACGAAAATACTCTGCAGGAGACATGATTCCTCCGGCAGTTACAATTTTATCCTCTTCGTAATAATAAATTCCAAAATCAGAAGCCGCATAATTACTGTATTTCCCCTTCAGCTCATCCATAGCTTGATAATACCAGTAATTATTGTGGGCATCCTTTTCCCAAAATATGCTTGCAGACTTTTTACTGTCTGCACAAATCGAAGCCGCATGTTCCTTCAGATCAATAATCATCTGGTCCAGCTGTACCATGTAGTAATCCATGAGTGCTTCACAATATACCCTATTGGCGTCCTCCACCTTTTCATAGGAATACTTACCGAAACTGACAATGAAAATGACCATCGGCAGAAGCAGAATTAAAAATACACTCATTGCCAATCGATATAAATATTTTCGTTTTTTCATCTGCACCTCCGAAAAAGCAATTTTGACTTTTATACTTATCTTCCCCATTTTCATATCATTATTTTAGCAGTATTTCACAATATAAAAAAGTGTAAATTTTTGCTTCTTGCGCTAAATTACACAGCAAAAGAAGCAAGTTTTTACACTTTTTTCATTTATCTGACCAAATAGGCTTGTATGGGGTGGAGGCCCGGATTGCTTTCCGTTTCTCCTTGCGGGGCTATACTCAATCATACTGTTCCATCATATCGTATGCTCTCTGTAAACGATATACATTTTCATCTTTTATAAGAATATACACAAAATTCTCTGCACTTCCCTGACGCATAAATGGTATCAGGCTGTTTTGTCTATCAGACGAGCTTGTGCCTCCCCTTCTCCCAATAACTGAAATAAAATGTCAGCTATTGTATCTTCTGCTGCCTCCTCATTATAATCCACAGAATAATATTCATCATCTTTCATGAATGCAATTTCGGATCCAATCAGTGGGTAATATACAGTCGTACCACACACTATAGCTTCCTCTGAATTCGTTCTTAAAGCATATTCTGAAGCAGTTTCAAAATTGTCCGGAATATGACTGACCAAAATTTTACAATTTTCATCTTTATGTATGGTTATACGAAAGGTAATTAATTCGTCTGAGTCCACATTTTTACATTGACCTGAGTACTCAATTTCCATCCCGTCTTCAAAAGTCAGATTTCTTAACAGACTTTCTTCAGGAAGAACAGAAAGGAACTCTTCTTCTGTTAAGTATCTCATTTTTGCAGTTATTGGGAGCTCTTTAGCATTCCATCCCGGTATATGTATAAGAATATAACAAAGTACACAGACGCAGCATAAAAGCAATATATTTCGTAATCGTTTCCTATTTCTTTTTAAATATTCCATAGATACATTCCCCTTTCTCCCCATTCAGAAACTGCTCATATTTCTTCTTTAATTACATAATACACACACTTTTGCATATTGTCAATTGAGCCAGCATTAATCCCTATCGAGCCAAAGTTAAGTGTTAATGTTCAGTGGCGTTTGGACATATGCAAGATTTTTGGTCTCCTATGTCAAAAAATGAGAAGCATTCTGGTCATTCAGAAGGGATTTTTCTGCATATGTCCAAAGCACAGATTATGTCAACAAAGAATCGCTAACTTCTTGTCCAGTAAACAATAACAGCCTACCAACAGATGTCTCCTGTCGATAGGCTGTTATTTTATAAATCCAATCATTCTTTCTCAAACATATTGGGCATGCACTGAATCAATATATCAGGCTTTCGTACCTGCATCCTGGTTCTGCCCGCCATTTCTCTTCTCCTGCTCCGCTTTGATTTTGGCAATCTTAGCCGCCATCAAAGAAGCAAGCATCTCTTTAGGCAGAATCATATTATCACTTTTCGGATTGATCACCACACCGGCTGCCTGACTGTCCTTACGCAGCACCATGCCTGCATATTCTTCTACATTCAGTGCACAAAACGGCGCATTCTCTTCCTCTTTAAAACTCTTAAATTCCATCTTGTCCGTAAATGCCATAAAGAAATGCTTTCCATCGGGCGCTGTCAGCATAGGAAACTGCACCTTACTGCCGGGCACAAGCTTTGCCTTCCCTTCCGCGTCCACTTCCGGCTGGGGCGTCACCAGAACAGGCGCCATGAACTGTGCTTTCATCAATTCCATAATAAACATATTCTTATGTTCCTGAGAGGGGTCCGCCTTCACCAACTGAATCGTGCCCATCAACATAGGGTTGGAGGTTGTTTTATTAAATTCCACGGGATTTCCTTTCTGGGTTTGTCGCGAAGGGGACGCCTGGGAGAGGGAGGGCGGGGGATCGTATTCAGGCACGCTTTCGCTCCGTGAAAAACGCAGCGGATGCTAGGCTCGAAAATACCTCGCCAAGCACCGGCGTTTTTCAAGGGCCTTCATACGAACCCCCGCCCTCCCTCTCCCAGGCTGCCTTGCGGCAAATCTATAAATGAAATGTGTACATTGTAACTAAATCTATTAACCACTTAACTACAACAGAGTGCTTAATTGCCGATTACGGTTTGCATTAGGGCAGCCCCGGGATGAGACAGGTTGAATTTCTGACCCTTGAAAAACGTCGGTCCTTGGCCGCGGTATTTACGCGGCCTAGTACCGCTACGTTTTTCACGGAGCGAGAGCGCGTCAGAAATCCAACCTGTCTCATTCCGGGGCGGTGGCTGATGCAAGTCCCCCAATCCGCCCATTAATCCACTCTGTTATAGTTAATCAAACACCCTCTCAGGATGATCTGGCGTTCTTCGTCGGTGAGGTCGCCGAGGCGCAGGTCAAATTCTTTGAGGCCGTCTTCGGTAACTACATAAGCTTTGATGACCTCGGTCTTGTCCTCTACGGCTTTCTTGATGCCGGGGATGTAGAGGTAATCCAGGTTCTTGAAGGGCAGGTCGCCTTCTTCGATGAGGAAGGGAAGCATACCCCAGTTAATCAGGTTGGAGCGGTAGCGCTTGGTAGCGTACTCATTGGCGATGTTAGCCCAGCCGCCAAGTACCTTCTGGCAGGATGCAGCCTGTTCACGGGCGGAGCCGTCACCGGGCTTTACTGCGAAGATGGTGGAACCGAAGCCTACGTTGCCTTTGCCCATTTCAGGGAAGGATGCACGGATGGTATCGCATACCTTCTGAAGCTCCAGATCAGGGCATGCTTCGATGGGGCACTTGTCCTCCATGACAGCTTCCTGAGCTGCACGGATCTGTTTTGCACGGCCTACGTAAGCAGGATCCTTACGGCTTAAGGCGAACTCTGCCAGTCCCAGAGGATTGGAACGATAGGAAGAGGTCTCACCGGAAGGAATCAGCTCGTCGGTGGTGGTTACAGGGTCATGGATTTCGCTGACTACACGCAGTACCAGATTTTCAGGCAGTGCGCACATTGCAGGCCAGTCTTTGATGTTGGGTCCTAACTGAATCTCCACATCGGGATCAGCCACGCCCTTGGAATCAAATACGCGGTTAGCGTAAATCTTGCTGTCAAAGTGATATTTGTACTTGCCGAATTCACCGTCAAAGTCTGTAGCAGGAGTCAGCACGCCCTTATTGGCTGCAGTTGCAGCGATAGAACGGGCATCCATCAGTGCTACGGAAGAAATCTGACCGTTCTGCAGCTTACTTCCTTCACGGTTCGGGAAGTTTCTGGTGGAGTGACGGATACTGAATGCGTTGTTGGCAGGTGTATCTCCGGCGCCGAAGCAAGGACCGCAGAATGCTGTCTTCATAACTGCACCGGTCTCGAGAATGGTAGCTGCGCAGCCGTTCTTTATCAGTTCCATGTATACAGGCATGGATGCCGGGTATACGCTTAAGGTAAATCCATCGGAACCGATGTACTGACCTTTCAGGATATCAGCTGCGGCACAGATATTTTCAAATCCGCCGCCGGCGCAGCCTGCGATGATTCCCTGGTCTACCATGAATTTGCCGTTTACGACTTTATTTTTCAGTTTAAAGTCTACAGCACCGTCTAAACTTACCAGCGCACGTTTTTCGGTCTCATCCAAGATATCCATCAGGTTGGCATTCAGCTCTTCGATGGTATAGGTATTGCTGGGATGGAAAGGCATAGCGATCATAGGTCTGATAGCAGACAGGTCTACTGTCATCATGTTGTCATAGTATGCCACCTGACCGGGATTCAGTTCTGCATATTCTTCTTTTCTGCCATGGATTTCATAGAACTCTTCAATCTCTGCATCGGTTCTCCAGATGGAGGACAGACATGTAGTCTCAGTAGTCATAACATCCACGCCGATACGGAAATCAGCACTCAGGGAGGATACGCCGGGACCTACGAATTCCATTACTTTATTTTTCACAAAACCATTTTTGAATACAGCTCCGATAATAGCCAGTGCTACGTCCTGAGGACCTACGCCCTTTACAGGCTCACCGGTCAGATAGATACCTACCACACCGGGCATGTTGATATCATAAGTCTGGTTCAACAGCTGTTTTACCAGCTCAGGTCCGCCTTCTCCTACTGCCATGGTACCAAGCGCACCATAACGGGTGTGGGAGTCACTTCCCAGGATCATCTTGCCGCCGCCTGCCAGCATTTCTCTTGCGAACTGGTGGATGACTGCCTGATGAGGGGGTACGTAAACACCGCCGTATTTCTTGGCGCAGCTTAAACCAAACATATGGTCATCTTCATTGATGGTTCCGCCTACAGCACACAGAGAATTGTGGCAGTTGGTCAGAACGTAGGGCATCGGGAATTTAGTCAGACCTGATGCTCTTGCTGTCTGAATGATACCTACGAAAGTAATATCATGGGAAGTCAGCTTGTCAAATCTGATTTTCAGCTTGTCCATGTTGCCGGAAGTATTGTGGGATTCCAGAATGCCATAAGCTATGGTATTCTTAGCTGCTTCCTGCTTTGTAATGTCTTTTCCTGTCTTTGCCTTGATTGCGGCTGCTGCTTCACCGGAATCCTGTACAATTTCTGTACCGTTTACCAGATAAGCACCGCCCTGTAATAATTCAATCATGGGGTTCCTCCTTCATTGTGCCTGATTTATCATGCTTATTTACTGCAAAATTTGCATTACTTTCTGATTTATTATATTACTGTTCCAATTTCGTTCAAACCGTGACTTTTGATTGCTCTTTTATTATTCACCGCTCAGATGCAGATGGATACCTTGTCCCTGATAACCGGCCGCGCCGACAATCTGCAGGACTTTTTTCTCACCATCAATATAATCCTTATCATAAAAATGCACGTGCCCTGCCAGCACCAGTTCTACCGGACTGTCAGCAGCTGTGGTAAGTTCCAGAAATTTCTGAGAAGTTTCATTGGGATATATGCCGCCGTAATTACCTCCGCCCAGTACCACCGGGCTTTCCCAGACTTCCTTTGCCTGCGTCAGTACAGACTGTGTAATCAGAGGCACATGAAGCATGACGATTACTTTCTGCTCTGTCTGCAGAAGCTTTTCATACTCTTCCAGAATCCCTTCTGCTACCTGATTTGTGCTGTTGTCCACTGCAATGATACGCAGTTCCCCGACATCCAGGCTCTGCAATGCAGGAGAATCATTCATGAACTGCTCCAATCTGGGCAAATACTCTTCCACTGCATTCTCGGTCATATAGTCCCATTCATAGGTCCAGTCATGGTTCCCCGGCGTATACAGATAAGGTACCTGCAGTTTTCCAAGCTCCATCTCCAGAAATGCCACGTTGCCCGCTGATGGGGAATCAATGATATCACCACCAAGGAGTACAGCATCCGGCTGCATTTCTTTGGCATAATCCATCCAATCACCGAACTGCTGCTCAGAATAGACGCCTTCTTCATTTTGAAACTGTTCTTTACGTTCTCCGGCACTTGCCTTTTCCCGGGTTGTATCTTCCTCTGACATGACTACAACATGAGTGTCTGTCAGGAACAGCAAATCATACTCTTCTTCCAGCCCCGGCAAAAAAATCTCTTCTTTCACAATATGCTTTTCCCAGGTGCCGTCACCGCAGCCCCCCAGAAAAAGCATACTGAAAACCATTGTCAGAAGAACCGGAACGCTCTTAACGAGACGAATCCTCATAACTTCCTTCCAATCTCATTATTGTTAACAGTTCAGACAAGTCCGTATGCATATGGCGCGACTGAACTGTTAACATTTACTAACAATTATTTTAACACTACCTTATCCAGATGCCAGATTTCATCCACGTACTGCTGGATGGTTCTGTCAGAAGTGAACTTACCGCAGGAAGCCACGTTCAGGATAGCGCTTCTTGCCCAGCCTGCTTCGTTCTTATAAGCCTGCTCAACTTTCTTCTGAGCCTCTGCATAAGACTTGAAGTCTTTCAGAATAAAGTAAGTATCAGCTTTGCTGGTGCTCTGTGTATTCAGCAGAGAATTATACAGAGGACGGAACAGCTCGGTATGAGAATAGGTTCCGTTGATCAGCTGCATCAGTACTTTACGGATATCCTGATCGTTGTTGAAGATTTCCATAGGGTTGTAACCGCCATGGTTCTCGTAGTTGATGACTTCATCGGAACTCAGACCGAAGATGAAAGCATTCTCTTCGCCGACTTCTTCTACGATTTCCACGTTAGCACCGTCCATGGTTCCCAGTGTCAGTGCACCGTTCAGCATGAACTTCATGTTACCTGTACCGGAAGCTTCCTTACTTGCGGTAGAAATCTGCTCGGATACATCAGCTGCCGCAAAAATGATCTCTGCATTGGATACGTTGTAGTTCTCAATGAATACAACCTTGATCTTGCCGTTGATGGAAGGATCGTTGTTGATAACATCAGCTACAGAGTTGATCAGCTTGATGGTCAGCTTTGCATTGCGGTAACCGGCTGCTGCCTTTGCACCGAAGATAAATGTTCTGGGATAGAACTCCATCTCAGGATGCTCTTTCAGTTCATTGTACAGATACATAACATGCAGGATGTTAAGGAGCTGTCTCTTGTACTCATGCAGTCTCTTAACCTGTACATCGAAGATGGATCTGGGGTCAACTTCTACACCGTTGTGCTCCAGAATGTATTTTGCCAGACGTACTTTGTTCTGGTATTTGATATTCATGAACTCCTGCTGAGCCTTTGCATCGTCTGCATAAATCTTCAGACGACCAATCTGAGGCAGGTCAGTGATCCATTCGCTGCCCACATGGTCGGTAACCCATTTAGCCAACAGAGGGTTGCCGTGAAGCAGGAAACGTCTCTGGGTGATACCATTGGTCTTATTGTTGAAACGCTCCGGGAACATCTCGTAGAAGTCACGCAGCTCCTGTTTCTTCAGAATCTCGGTATGCAGCTGTGCTACACCGTTTACAGAGTAACCGGCTACGATAGCCATATGAGCCATCTTTACCTGACCATCGTAAATAATAGCCATCTTGCGGATCTTATCCTGTACATTGACACCGGGTACATTATTGTATTTTTCCTGAATATCAAGGATAAAACGACGGTTGATCTCTTCTACAATCTGGTAAATTCTGGGCAGCAGTCTGGAGAACAGCTCGATAGGCCATTTTTCCAAAGCTTCCGCCATAATGGTATGGTTGGTGTAAGCACAGGTCTTGGTGGTTACATCCCACGCCTCATCCCATGTCAGATAATATTCATCCATCAGGATACGCATCAGTTCAGGAACTGCTACGGTAGGATGGGTATCGTTCAGCTGGAAGGTCACCTTCTCATGGAACTTACGGATATCATCATGTTTTCTCATGTATTTAGCCACTGCTTCCTGGACGGAGGCGGAGATAAAGAAGTACTGCTGTTTCAGACGCAGCTCTTTACCTGCATAGTGGTTGTCATTGGGATATAATACTTCTACGATATTTCTGGCCAGATTCTGCTGCTCTACAGCCTTCTGGTAATCACCCTTATCAAAGGAATCCAGGGAGAAGCACTCAACTGCCTCTGCATCCCAGATACGAAGGGTATTTACGATGCCATTGCCATAACCTACGATAGGCATATCAAACGGAATGGCTTTTACAGACTGATAACCTTCCTGACTGAAGAAGTTACGTCCGTTCTCATGACGAACGGTTACATAACCGCCGAATTTAACGGTCTTAGCGTATTCCGGTCTGCGCAGTTCAAAAGGATTGCCATCCACCAACCAGTTGTCAGGAACTTCAACCTGATAACCGTCACGGATTTCCTGCTTGAACATACCGTAACGATAACGGATACCACAGCCATATGCAGGATAACCCAGAGTAGCCAGGGAATCCAGGAAGCATGCTGCCAGACGGCCCAGACCACCGTTACCAAGAGCCGCATCCGGCTCCTGATCTTCTACCACGTTCAGGTCCAGTCCCAGTTCCTCCAGTGCATCCTTTACATCGTCATATGCCTGCAGATTGATCATGTTGTTACCCAGTGCACGACCCATTAAAAATTCCATGGACATATAATAAACCATCTTAGGGTCTTCTTTCTCATATGCCTTCTGGGTCTCCATCCAGTTTTCTACGATCTGATCTTTGATCGCATAGGATACTGCCTGGAAAATCTGCTGTGCAGAAGCCTCTTCCAAGGTCTTGCGGTACAGTGTCTTCACATTGTAAAGTACACTGCGTTTAAACAGTTCTTTATCGAATTTTAAATTTGTCAATGATGTCTTTGCCGTTGCTGTCGATGTTGTTGTAACAGAAGCCATCGAACTAAATCCTCCTTATTTTGTTCTCATATGCAACTTTTTCTTTTCTGCATTCACGCTATAATAGTATAACAGATTTTGAGCGGCATTCCAAGGTAAAAATACCGGGAATGCCGCTTTTTGTGAAGTTTTTGCCAAAAAAGTACCTATCGGTCTTCTTTTCCTATAAAATTAGTCATATTTCTTTGCAGATTTTTATGCTTTCTCCACAGCAATTACAACGGATTCTCCGTTTACATTCCATTCTTTTGAAACAGCAAGCTCTGCGTCGGTGAGCATTTCATCGGCCAGAACCTTGCCGGCAATGGCTTCCAGATTACGGGAAACGATGGCAGCCAGCTTTTCATTGCCGTTGATAGATACTTTAATATGATCCATTACCTCAAAGCCTGTATCCTTACGCATAGTCTGGATCTTACTGATGATCTCATATACAAAACCTTCCTCAATCAGTTCTTCGGTCAGGTTAGTATCCAGAACGACTGTCATCTTGTTGTCTTCCTCAGATACATAGCCTTCTTTCTGAGCCATATCGATGAGCAGGTCATCCTTGGTCAGTTCTACGGTCACACCGTTTACTTCAAATACCAGCTTGCCGTTATTATTCAGATCATCCATGGCCGCATTGCCGTCCAGAGAAGCAAGTGTCTTCTGGATGCCGCCAAGCTGCTTACCGTATTTGGGTCCTACAGTACGAAGCTGAGGTTTGAAAGTATAAGAAGTAAAGTCTCTTACATCGTCTGTGAAGACTACTTCTTTCACATTCAGCTCATCCTTGATGATATCCTGATAGAATTCATCCAGAGTGAAATCAGCCTTAATATACATTCTGCCGATGGGCTGGCGGTTCTTGATGGCAGCATTGTTACGGCATGCACGACCCATAACAACAGCATCCAGTACATCCTCCATAGATTCTTCCAGGTTGTGATCGATCATGCTCTCGTCCACTACAGGGAAGTCGCACAGGTGGATACTTTCCGGAGCAGAAGCATCGATGCTTCTTACCAGGTTCTGGTAGATATCTTCTGTCATGAAAGGAATCATGGGCGCTGCAGCCTTGCAAATGGTTACCAGGGCAGTATACAGAGTCATGTATGCATTGATCTTATCCTGCTCCATGCCCTTTGCCCAGAAACGCTCACGGCTGCGTCTTACGTACCAGTTACTCATCTCATCCACGAAATCCTGCAGAGCCTTGGCAGCCTCAGGAATACGGTATTTCTCAAGATTGGAGTCTACTTCCCCTACAACGGTATTAAGTTTGGAAAGTAACCACTTATCCATAACAGGAAGCTTATCATATTCTAAGGTATATTTTGTTGCATCAAAGCCATCGATATTCGCATACAGTACGAAGAATGCATAGGTATTCCACAGGGTACCCATGAACTTACGCTGTCCTTCCATTACTGCCTTGCCGGAAAAGCGCTTGGGCAGCCAGGGAGCGGAACTGGTGTAGAAATACCATCTGATGGCATCTGCGCCGTAGGTCTCCAATGCCTCGAAAGGATCTACTGCATTTCCCTTACTCTTACTCATCTTCTGACCATTCTCATCCTGTACATGTCCCAGAACGATAACGTTCTGATAAGGAGCCTTGTTGAACAGCAGGGTGGACTCTGCCAACAGGGAATAGAACCATCCGCGTGTCTGGTCAACTGCCTCAGAGATGAACTGTGCAGGGAACTGAGCCTCGAACACTTCCTTATTTTCAAAAGGATAATGATGCTGTGCAAAAGGCATTGCTCCGGAGTCAAACCAGCAGTCGATAACCTCAGGTACACGCTTCATCTGCTTGCCGCACTCAGGGCAGGTGATGGTAATTTCGTCAATGTAAGGACGATGGAACTCCACAGTCTTGGCGGCTTCGTTTCCACTCATTGCATACAACTCTTCGCGGCTTCCGATGGAATGCATATGGCCGCATTCACACTCCCAGATATTTAACGGTGTTCCCCAGTAACGGTTACGGGAGATTCCCCAGTCCTGAATATTCTCCAGCCAATCCCCGAAACGTCCTTTACCGATGGATTCAGGAATCCAGTTGATGGTATTGTTGTTGCGGATCAGGTCATCCTTTACGGCAGTCATCTTGATGAACCAGCTCTCACGTGCATAATAGATCAGCGGAGTGTCACATCTCCAGCAGTGAGGATAGCTGTGCTCAAATTTAGGTGCATCGTAAAGCAAGCCCTTCTTTTCCAGATCGGTCAGAACCATAGGGTCTGCTTTCTTACAGAATACGCCTGCATAATCAGTCTCTTTGGTCATCTGACCTTTACCGTCTACGAACTGTACAAAAGGCAGGTCATATTTACGGCCAACGTTAGCATCGTCTTCACCAAAAGCAGGAGCAATATGAACGACACCGGTACCGTCTGTCAAAGTTACATAGGTATCGCAGGTTACATAGAAAGCCTTCTTATGCTGCTTTGCGCATGTCTCGTTTGCCCAGGGGAACAGAGGCTCATATTCCTTGTATTCCAGATCTTTACCTGTATAAGTCTCCAGCACTTCATATGCAGCCACACCGTTTTCCTTATCAGCCAGCTTGCCAAGAACGGTATCAAGCAGCGCTTCTGCCATATAATAAGTATAGCCGTCAGCAGCCTTCACCTTGGCATATTTCTCATTCGGGTTGACACACAGAGCCACGTTGGAAGGCAGTGTCCAGGGAGTTGTGGTCCATGCCAGGATGTAAGCATCTTCTCCTGCTACTTTGAAACGGGCTACAGCGGAACGTTCTTTTACATCTTTATATCCCTGAGCCACTTCATGGCTGGACAGAGGGGTACCGCAGCGAGGGCAGTAAGGCACGATTTTGAAGCCCTTGTAAAGCAGGCCCTTATCCCAGATGGTCTTTAAAGCCCACCATTCGGACTCGATGAAATTGTCGTCATATGTTACGTAAGGATTGTCCATATCAGCCCAGAAACCAACGGTGCCGGAGAAATCTTCCCACATGCCTTTGTATTTCCATACGCTTTCCTTACATTTGTCGATGAAGGGTGCCAGACCGTACTGTTCAATCTGTTCCTTACCATCCAGACCCAGAAGCTTCTCTACCTCCAGCTCTACCGGCAGACCGTGGGTATCCCATCCTGCCTTTCTGGGTACCATATATCCTTTCATGGTACGATATCTGGGAATCATATCCTTGATGGTACGTGTCTCCACATGACCGATGTGGGGCTTACCGTTAGCGGTAGGCGGTCCATCATAGAAGGTATAGGTCTCTCCTTCCTTACGGTTTTCCATACTCTTACGGAAAATATCATTTTCTCTCCAAAACTTTTCAACATTTTTCTCTCTCTCAACAAAATTGAGGTTTGTCGATACTTTCTGGTACATTTTGTGCTCCTTTCTCTAAAACACCCGGCGCTACCCGGACGGCAGACTCGAAACGCTTCGCGTTTCTCGTCAAAAAAAGCCCCGTCCTGTAAAAGGACGAGACTTGTGCTCGCTTAACCACCTGTTACAACATACGGCTTCTTAAAATAGAGCGATATGGTTTCCTTTAACGGTGGAAAACCGGCGGGGACTACTCGTTGCCTTTGGTCCGGGCAGCTCAGAAGGGATCTTCACACGCTTTCCTACTGGTACCGGTCTCACACCAACACCGGCTCGCTGAACGTTTGAAAAACGGTTACTGTCTTCGTCATTGCTTTTCAATATGCTTTGTTGTCCCAATTTTACGCGGTTTTAGAGTGGTTGTCAAGAGGGAGAACACATGAATTTTATTTCATCCATTTTTTCTGTGAACTCTTCTACACTGCAGGATTTGATCGCAAGCTTCCGCCATTTATCCAGCACTGCTTCGTTCGTCTCCTGTTCCAGGCGTTCTTTTATTGCATCCGGAACTGTACCGTGTTCCTCCAGCAATTCCTGAACAAACTGTCTCTTTGCCTCCAGAGTTGCTTCCAGTGCTGCTTCTAACGCTGCCTCCTGTGCCGCTTCCCGTCTTTCATAATAAATGATTTCCTCAAACTTCATAAAGCCCACCTTTACATCCGGGTTCACCTTCACCTGACTTACATAATCGTGGAGTTCCCGGGTTGCCTCATCACTTACATTAGTTTTGTTACTGTTACGAATATATTTTAGCATATTTTTGATACTTTCACAACCTCCCAAAGTACCGTTTGTATAAAAATATATAAATTCCAGCCCATCATCATACGTAAGCTCAGGCAGTTCCCTACATCGATTGCGGAATGTATACACCATATGATCCTTTCCGAAGAAATCATAGTCTGTAATCGTTATTACATACAGATTCGGTAATTTCGAGAAATCCTTCTCGCCGCTTTCCAGATGTCTGCTGTCGATTTTCGCCTGATAAAAGCGGTTGCGTTTCGGTAAATGGCTGTCATTCTTTAAGTGGGGCTCTATATCATATACATTTACAACTCTTTCCTTGCTTACTCGTACAGTATCCGCTGCTGTTATTTTCTCAGTGGTCTCTTTATTTTCCGCCTTTGCCGACTCTTTTATCGGTTCCGGTGCTTCAGGCAGTTCCTCTTCCTCTATTTCTTCTATTTCCTCTACTTCCACATCCATTCGTATCTCCCGCAAATCCGGTCTGTCCGGGAAAAGTGCCCGCTGGGATACGATCCGCACTTTTCCGATTTTTTTCTGCAATAGTACAGACAAAAGCCTGCGGCAAAATGCTGTTCCCACATCAGGGCTGTTTGCCAGGGCATTCATCAGGAAATCATCTATGACATCCAATTCTTCCAATGTCTTATTCGTAATACTCATTCCTTCTCCCTTCCGGCAGGTCAAAAAGGGTAGACTTCCCCCCGGCCTGCCTGTATTTTTTGTTTCAAGTGAAAACAGTGGCGATTTGCCGGGACTGGCTTATGCTGAAAACACTCCATAAGTCAACAGATTTTCACTTAGACTAAATTGTACGTACGTAATATTTTAGGCTGTTTCGCATTTTTTGCAATTCGGATACTATAAATTGGAAACCAACTAATGTTTTTTCATAATCCCCTGCTATTTTCAAGGATTGGGGGCATCCTATCTGTGTTCGTCATTTTGCACAAACACAGATAGGATAACATGAATCTCTTGGAACAGGTCTCTTGAGAATTGCTGCTTATAATATCTTCTCCATCCCAATCTTCTGCGGCACAAGCCCACATCTCTCATAAAACATTCTGGCACTTACATTGCAGGACCAGACATTCAGAGTCACATTATAGCAGCTGCTCTTTCTTGCATAATCAAGCACATATTCGTACAACTGCCTGCCGATATGCTGCCCTCTGATTTTTTCATCTACACAC
>JAFTVH010000072.1 GCA_017465845.1 Lachnospiraceae bacterium
CCGATTCCCGGAAGAGAGCAGAAGCACAACCAGCTGCTGATGACTCGTCCTGCTTTCGGTGGTAACACCATCGCAACCATCGCTTGTCCTGAGTTCCGTCCTCAGATGGCTACTGTACGTCCCGGCGTTATGCAGAAGCGTGCAAAGGTTGAAGGCGTTAAGGCTAACGTAGTAGAGTTCAACCCCGGCTTTACTCCTGACAACAAGTATGTAGAAATCCTGGAAGTAGTGAAAGCTGTATCCGATACCGTAGATATCATGGACGCTAAGATCCTGGTATCCGGTGGTCGTGGAGTTGGCAGCGCTGAGAACTTCAAGCTGTTAGAGGATCTGGCAGAAGTAATCGGCGGTACCGTAAGCTGCTCCCGTGCAGTTGTAGATGCAGGCTGGAAGCCTAAGGATCTGCAGGTTGGACAGACCGGTAAGACCGTTCGTCCTACCGTATACTTTGCAATCGGTATCTCCGGTGCTATCCAGCATCTGGCTGGTATGGAAGAATCCGATATCATCATCGCTATCAACAAAGATGAGACCGCTCCTATCTTTGATGTAGCTGATTACGGTATCGTAGGTGATCTGAACAAGATCCTTCCTGCTCTGACCGAGAAGCTTAAGAGCGAAATCGCTGCTAAATAAGCATTATTAAGGTAAGACATCCCCCTGGAATGGCACGAAATGCCTGTTTCAGGGGGATTATTTGGCTTAAGCAGAAAGGCAACCAAATGGCAAAAAAAGAAAACAAAACCAATGCAATGAGAATCCTGGAATCCATGAAGATTCCATTTACCCACTATACCTACGAATGCGATGAATTCGTGGACGGACTGCAGATTGCGGATAAGCTTTCCCTTCCGTATGAGAAAGTATATAAGACGCTGGTAACAGTGGGAGCCAGCAAGAATTATTTTGTATTCGTGATTCCCATAGCAGAAGAGCTGGATTTAAAGAAAGCAGCAAAATCGGTAGGCGAGAAGAATGTGGAGATGATTCACGTGAAGGATATCAACCGGATCACAGGTTATATCAGAGGCGGCTGCACGGCTGTGGGCATGAAGAAGCAATATGTGACAAGAGTAGATGCATCTGCCAAAGCGCAGCCTGCCATCATTGTCAGCGGCGGCAGAATCGGGCTCCAGATTGAACTGAAGCCGGATGATCTGTGTAAGGCTGCAAGGGCAGAGTATGCGGAACTGACAAGATAGAAGAGTTATATGATAAGAGCTTTCTTGGTTTAAAGAAGGCTCTTTTTCAATGCAAAAAAAGAAGAATATTTTTCAAAAATTGCAATCCGGTCATAAAACTTTCCGTAAATAATCAAAAAATATTCAATTCTTGCCATTTTGCTTATTACATGGGCCAATTCTTGATGAATGACAAAGGGAGAGAAGTTTGATAAAATGGAGACAAAGTCAAGCAAA
The DNA here is from genome assembly GCA_017465845.1 of Lachnospiraceae bacterium. GTDB lineage: Bacteria > Bacillota > Clostridia > Lachnospirales > Lachnospiraceae > Acetatifactor. Next base: position 1,419 of record JAFTVH010000072.1, read on the forward strand.
ACAGGAGGAGCATGGGAAATGAATGCTGATAAAATTGCATGTGATCTTTTGACTTATCCCAATGATGAAAAATATGCTGAAAATATCAGACAGTTTCAGGGGTGTCCATCGATAGCGGTAACAGAGCAAGGAAGAATCTTTCTTGCGTGGTATTCCGGAGGAGTAAAAGAACCTCATATGGATAACTATAATTTACTGATCTATAGTAATGACAATGGTAAAAGCTGGTCAAAGCCAATTTTAGTAATTCCCAGTAGCAGAGAGAATCTGGTTCATGCTCTTGATATTCAGCTCTGGATGTCACCTCAGGGAAAACTCTGGATATTCTGGGTGCAGAATAATACAGAAATAGAGTCGGATATAAAACCTGTTTACAAAGAAGGGCAGCCTATGGTGTGCGTAGATGGCTACATATTTAATGATTTTGAACACGCGGAATGGGTTTGTGTATGTGAGGAACCGGATGCAGAAATACTGATATTTTCAGAGCCGAGATACCTTGATAAAGGCTTTTTACGTTGTAAACCTTTAGTGCTTAAGGACGGCAGATGGATTCAATTTAACTATGACCAGATAGAGGGAATGGAAGGTCGATATGGTTACAGTATTTCAAAAGATAATGGAAAATCGTGGCAACATTATTATGGAGCCAGAAAATTAAAAACTAATTTTGATGAAACAATGGCGTATGAAAAAGAGGACGGTAGTATCCGAATGCTTGCAAGGACCGGAATGGGAAAATTGGCACAAAGTGTGTCTTTGGATGGTGGGTATACATGGCAGCCTGCAGAGTTGACGGACATTGATCATCCCAGCACTCGCTTTTTCATAGCCAGAACACCATCAGGCAGAGTACTTCTGGTTAATAACGATCATGATAAAGAACGCAGAAACATGACAGTCTACTTGTCGGAAGACGATGGGGAAACCTGGAAATATAAACGGTGTATCGATGACAGAAACGGTCTGTCCTATCCTGATGTGGATTTTTTTGATGGGAAGATATACCTTACCTATGACCGTGGAAGAACGAGTAAAAGGGAAATACTATTTGCAATATTTACCGAAGAGGATGTCATCAACTGTAATAATGAAATTAATTTGACAGTTGTCAGCAAGCCTAAAAAACATAATGTCGGGCATCTGGCATAAAAAATATGGAGAACAGGAAAATGAACAATTGGAAGAAAGCAGTTACATTCAGTTATGATGACGCAGTAACTCAGGATATCCGCCTGATTGAGTTGTTCAACAAATATGGCGTCAAGGGTACATTCAATTTGAATTCGGAGCTTCTGGGAAAAGACGGATATCTGATCAGAGAAGGTGTCCGGGTCGATCATATCAAAGTGGCACCTGAGAAGGTAAGAGAGATTTATACGGGACATGAAATCGCCGTACATACCCTGAACCATCGCAACCTGGCGCAGGTGACAGATGATGAGGAAATCGTCAGACAGGTGGAAGGGGATCGTGAGAACTTGAGTCGTCTGGCAGGGTACGAAGTTGTAGGAATGGCTTATCCCGGTGGAGGTGTGAACTTTACGGAGCATGCCGCCAAACTGATTGAGGAGCGGACCGGTGTGAAATATGCCCGTACAACAGTGTGCAGTCAAAGCTTTGATGTGCAACAGGATCTGTATCGGTTTAAGCCTTCTGTGGATCATATGAATATGGATGAAATGTTTGAAGTTGGAAAAAAGTTCTTAGAGAGTAAGTCACAGGAACGCCAGATACTGTATGTATGGGGGCACAGCTATGAATTTGATATTCATAATACATGGGAGCGGTTTGAAGAGTTTCTGAAGCTGATTTCCGGACATGATGATATCTTTTACGGAACGAACAGAGAAGTTCTGCTGGGAGAGTAATGCAGAACTTGGCTGATTGAATGTATGATAAAAGGCAGCTGCAAGATGGTTGGGAAAAATCATTTTGCGGCTGCCTTTTGCCCTGAACGATACAGATAGCTCGCAGCGGGCCCGTATCCGGAATCAGGACACCTGCGTACTTACGGCTACTTTATAAAAGACAGCTTATAAAGCCTTCCTGTTGCATCGCTATAATATAAGACGCCGTCATGGAATTCAATAAATTCCGGTTCAATTTCCAGTCCCAGGGAAAAAAGGTCAACGTCAGCACATTGCTCCTGCTTCACAAGGTCTATCACCTGAAGCCTTGGAGAAGCCGTGGAACCGGTAAAGCCTTCCACGGAAAAGATTTTATTGTCGTGATAGCAGGTCCCCTGTATAAATTTGGAATATGCGCAGTCAAACTGCTGCAGGATATCCACGGTTTCCAGGGTCACTACATTGACCTGATACTGCTTACTGTATATGCCGTCAGATATCCCGGGAAGTCGGAAAGCAAAATATCGTGTGACCTTTTCAGCATCCCGCATGGTGAAGGCATATAGTCTGTCATGATCGGTATCTACCACGAAATTGCCGTACGGCCTTACATCCCCATTATCCGCAAGGGATTTCCAATAGTCAAGCTGTTCTGTAAAACCGACTTTTATGATCTGAACCAGTCTGGTGCAGAAGGTTAAGCCTTCTCTGGTAAGGCGATATACACAGCAGACACCTTCCATTCTGTCAGACGCATTTTTGTAACTATTATAGATATTCGTATATAAAAGAGGAAATTCATCTGTTTCCTCATAGAACTGATTGCCAAAGCAGACTGCATTGCTGTGCGGCATGATCAGTTCCGTGCGGTCTAAAAGAAAAGAAAACACTTGCTTCTTTTTGGTCATTGAGAAGACCCGGCAGAAACCTTTGGAGTCAAAACGAAACAGGTAATCTCCGTAAATGGCCCCATCTTGGCCAGGAAAGGTATCCCAGAGATACTCGTAATGAAAGTGACCGGATACATCATAGGTATTATTCTTGCTCATACATAACCCTCGCATATTTAAAATGTGTTGTCCGAACTGTTAATGGTACTTTGATTATACGATCAAAGATGATCTATTGTAAATAAGCAGGTAAAATGTAGTTGCTATCACTTTTAGGATATAGTAAAATGAACCGGGGTGATAAAGATGGATCTTTTGCAGTTGCGATATTTTTATGATAGTGCACAGAGTGAAAATTTTTCAAAAACGGCAGAGAAGTACATGGTTCCACCGTCTTCTGTATCGGCTGCGGTGAAACGGCTGGAAAAGGAAATTGGAGTCGAGCTGTTTGACCGTACATGTAACAGGATTGTATTAAACAGCAATGGCCGTATCTTTGCGGATGCATTGGGCACCGCGTTTGAGCAGGTGGAAGATGCACTCCAAACGATAACGGACAGAGGTGAACAGAAAAGGGAAATCAGATTACTCGTCAGAGTTCGCCGAAAATGGATCACGGATCTGATCATCGAGTATCAGAAAAAAGAACCCAATGCAATTTTTCGTGTAACGAATGATTTCAGCACGGAGGATTTTGAGGACTTTGATATTATTATTGATGAACAGCTTGACAGATATAGTGAGCGGGAACGTTTTTTGCTCAGTGTAGAACAGATCTGCATCAAGGCATCCAAGGACAGCCCGCTGGCAGGCAGAACGCTGACCATGAGGCTGCTTCATGACCAGCCTTTTATTATGATGGGAAGCGGAAGTCCGCTGCGCAGACTTCTGGAAAGGACCGGTAAACGCTGTGGCTTTGCACCAAGAGTAGCCATTGAATGTGATGACAGACAATGCATGGTTCGGTGCGTGGAGGCGGGGATGGGACTGATGCTGGGAACACGCAAAGCATTGCAGGATAAGACAGAAGCAAACATTGTTCCTCTGAATGTTACTGATTTTAATGAGATGCAGGCAGCTTATGTCTATTACAGAAAACCGGAGAATAGTGATAATGTTCTGAGAGACTTTTTAAATTTTCTTTCACAGAAAGCAAAGGAAGAGATGTGAAGGAAGAGCTTTCTTAATTTAAGAAGGCTCTTTTTTGATGCAAAAAAAGAAGAAATAGTCTGCAAAATTTGTAATTCGGTCACAAGGATTCCTGAAAATAATCAAAAATTATGCAATTCTTGTGATTTTGCCATTACTAAGGTTCAATTCTTGATGGATGACAAAGAAAAAGAGGCATGTTAAGATGCAGACAAGTAAAGCAAAACAGGAGGAAAATGAAAATGAACTATAAAGGCAGCAAAGCAGAAAAAATTAAAATTGCTTATATAGGAGGCGGTTCCAGAGGCTGGGCGTGGAAGCTAATGAGTGACCTGATTTCAGCTGATGATATATCAGGTGATGTATATCTTTATGATATTGATTATGAAGCTGCACAGTATAATGAAATAATAGGTAATAAGTACAATGAACTGGAAGAGGCCAAAACTGTTTGGAACTATCATGCAGTCAAAACTGTCGGTGAGGCTTTGACAGGTGCTGATTTCGTCATTATCTCAATTTTGCCGGGAACTTTTGATGAAATGGAATCTGATGTACATGAACCTGAAAAGTACGGTATTTATCAGTCTGTCGGAGATACATCCGGTCCCGGCGGAATTATCAGAGCGATGAGAACGGTTCCCATGTATGAGGAAATTGCTGAGAATATTAAGAAGTACTGTCCCAAGGCATGGATCATTAATTATACCAATCCAATGACTCTTTGCGTAAAAACGCTTTACAGAGTATTCCCTGAAATTAAAGCATTTGGCTGCTGCCATGAGGTATTTGGTACGCAGAAACTTCTTGCTCAGGCTCTATCTGAATTCTGTGGCATCGATGATGTAGACAGAACAGAAATCAAGGTGAATCCGGTTTCGGTGAATCATTTTACATGGCTGACCGAAGCAAAATATAAAAATATGGATTTATTCCCTATATATAAAAGACTCGCAGAAACATATGCAGAGACAGGCTATACTAAGGGACTTGACGATAACTGGATGAACAATTCTTTTGCATGCTCTCATAGAGTAAAGTTTGATTTGTTTAATCGATACGGTTACATAGCAGCGGCAGGAGACAGACATCTTGCGGAGTTCTGTGAGGGAAAATGGTATCTCAAGGATCCTGAGACAGTAAAGAACTGGGGCTTTGGTATCACAAATGTTGCATGGAGAAAGCAGGGAGAAGCAGGACGCCTGCAAAAGAGTGAGGATTTAAGAACAGGTGTGAAAAAGGTTGAAATAAACTGTTCGGGAGAAGAAGGCGTTGAGCAGATGAGAGCGATCCTTGGACTTCGCGAACTGGTGACCAATGTCAACATACCTAATATCGGTCAGATACCGAATCTTCCTTTCGGGGCAGTAGTAGAAACGAATGCAGTATTCCGCTCGGATCTTGTTACACCGGTTATGGCAGGCAAAATTCCGGACTCCATTTATCCTATGGTTTCAAGAATTTGCGGTGAACAGGAAAGGCTTGACAAGGCTCTTGCAGACAGAGATGTTGAAGCAATATTTAATGCATTTGTAAATGACCCGCTTGTAACCTGCTCATTAGAGGATGCAAGAAAATTGTTTCAGACAATGGTAAGGAATACGAGAAAATATCTCGACTCCTATGACTTAAGCAGCATTATGTAAGCGCTTGTATGTGAAAGGAATATCTTTATGAAAACATTAAAAAAACGTCTGGTAACAAGCTGGCAGCTGTATGTTCTTGTTTTGCCTGCGGTTATTTACATAGCATTATTTGCTTATAAACCTATGTATGGTATTTTAATTGCGTTTAAAAATTTCAGTATCAGAAAAGGTGTCTGGGGAAGTGCCTGGGTAGGATTTGATAATTTTAAGAGACTGTTTAACTCGTACTGGTTTCCGGTCATTATGAAAAATACATTGACATTGAGTGCGTTAAGTCTTGTATTGGGATTTCCCACACCTATCATATTGGCGCTGCTGTTAAATGAGGTAAAAAGTATAAAGTTTAAAAATGCGGTACAGACAGTATCTTATGCACCACATTTCATTTCTACAGTTGTCATGTGTGGTATGCTGACCCTGTTTTTGAGTCCAAGCACAGGTGTAATCAATAAAATCATTGAGCTATTCGGGGGAGAAGCAATTTTCTTCCTTCAGGAAGCGAATCTGTTTAAATGGGTTTATGAACTCAGCAATGTATGGCAGGGAGTGGGATGGAGCTCTATTATCTATTTCGCTGCATTGTCCAGCGTAGACAAGGGGCTTTTGGAAGCAGCAGAGATTGATGGTGCCACACGCATGCAGAGAATATGGCATATTAATCTCCCGGAAATCGTACCTACTATTGTCACGATGTTCATTTTAAAGTGTGGTCAGATATTAAGTATAGGATATGAGAAAGTGTATTTACTGCAGACGGATGCCAATATAAGTGGTTCGGAAATTATCTCTACCTATGTATACAAGGTGGGGTTGGAACAGGCCGACTTTTCCTTTTCTACCGCAACCGGGCTATTTAATACGGTTGTCAACTGTGTACTGTTGATTACTGCCAATCAGTTATCTAAAAAAGTTACCGATTCGGGATTATTCTAAGGAGGAAGACTATGAAGACGATACGAAAACAGATATCCGGGGATAAATTCTTCCAGTTAATGGTAACCATAATATTGACAGTATTCTTTATAATAGAGTTATACCCCATGCTTTATGTTGTGTTTTGTTCTATCAGTAATCCGGATGCGGTTGCGTCAGGGGAAGTACTGTTATGGCCTGTTGGAATTACTTTGCAGGGTTATCAAAAGGTATTTCAATATCGGGATCTGTGGATCGGCTATGGAAATACGATTTTCTATACTTTAGCAGGTACTGCACTAAATCTTGCCATTACACTGCCATGCGCATATGCAATGTCCAGAAAAGAGCTTATGGGACGTAATCAGTTAATGCTATTTTTTATGATTACCATGTATGTGAGCGGCGGTTTGATCCCTACGTATTTAAATGTGAAGTCCTTTGGACTTTTGGACAGCAGGTGGTGCATGGTTATTCTGGGGGCGATATCCGTATATAACATGATCGTGGCAAGAACCTTTTTCGCAAATTCCATCCCGGATGAGATTATAGAAGCCGCGAGAATTGATGGTTGTAATGATTTTAGAATTTTTGGAAAAATAATACTGCCTTTGTCTAAGGCTATTACAGGGGTGCTGGTGTTGTACTATGGTACCGGACACTGGAATGCATACTTTGATGCCATGATTTATCTGGATGACAGAAAGAAATTCCCATTGCAGCTCTTTTTGCGAGAAATTCTGATTCAAAGTAAATTTGCAGAAGAAGCGTTAACGGATTCCACCGTCAGTGCGGAGGAACTTGCATACCTTGCAGAATTGTCCAAGAACGCAGATTTGATGAAGTATTGCATTATAATTGTATCTACAGTACCGTTAATGTTTATTTATCCAAAATTGCAAAAGTTCTTTGAAAAGGGTGTTATGATAGGATCTGTCAAAGGGTGAGTTGAAAATAAAAATCGCCCCAATGAAGAGAATGAGGCGCTTTTTATAATAAAGGAATGGGTACATTCCGAGAATAAATCAAAGGAGGTTTTTCTTATGAAAAAAAGAAAACAAATTTTAAGTGTGCTTTTGGCAGCTGCCATGGTCACCACCATGCTTGGAGGTTGCGGAAATGCGCAGGGTACTTCAGGTAAAAGCAGTACCGCATCATCTACTTCCAAAAGTGAAAGTACACAAAACGCTGTAGTCGAGTCGACAGTAGAAAGCAACGATGATGGTACAGAGGATTCTGTACGGATTTCAGAGGAAACAATTGAAATCACACTTGCCGGACCGGCTTCTGTAACAACCAATGAGTGGAACGAATCTGTTCAGTTTGCTGAGTATGAGAAGCGTTTGGGAATTAAGATTAATGCCACTGCCTATGACTCTGAGGCATGGTCATCAAAATTAACGTTGATGCTGGCCTCTGATGAATTGCCGGATATTTTAGCCGGGCTGACAGCCACGACAAGAGAGGATGTATACAAGTATGGTCAGGAAGGGTATTTGTTGGATCTTAGCCAATATCTGGACGTGATGCCTAATCTGACCAGAATTATGGAAGAGTATCCGGAATATGCCAGACATATTACCATGGAAAATGGTGCGATTTATGGAATATCCCCTTTCAGTGTGCGCATAGAATCCTGGAATTTGCAGGATGTCTATATGTCCCAGACATGGCTGGATAATGTAGGTATGGACGCACCGGAGACTTTGGATGAATTATATGAAGTTCTGAAAGCTTTCAAAGAGCAGGATGCCAATGGAAACGGGGATACGGATGACGAAATTCCCATGCTTTATTCAGCATATTCATGTTTCCCGATTCTGTGGGCATATGGGATTTATTCTACCGATGGTAAATTGCATGAAATGGTAGATGAAGACGGTAATTACATGGTGATGAATGTAACCGAAAATTACAGAGATTATCTTCGATATATACATAAACTGTACAAAGAAGGATTGATTAACGAAGATGCCTTTGTTATTTCATCGGATGAAAAAGATCAGCTGATTAATAACGGAAAAACCGGATATGTGGGGAACGTAACATCTATTTTCCTGGGACTGGATAATGAAGGTGATTATTCGAAACAAAAGTGGTTTGCTGTAACAGGATTTACCGGAACTGAATATAACAGTGAATCTGTTGTAGTGGAAAGAGAAAGAGTGGGGGCGAATTTCAGAGTACTGGTAAGTGCAGACACTAAGTATCCGGAAGAAATTGCCAAGCTGATAGACTATTTGTTTACTGTGGAAGGTGCTATCTCTGCCAGCAATGGATATGAAGGATTAACTTTTGACTTTAATGATATAGAAGGTTATCCCGTTGTAGATCATACGAACTATATCGGTGACTACGAGTCTTCCGAGGCTTATCGTACCCGTAAGGCAACTTCACGAGGAGCATTCAACTTTTACAGTATCAATGAAGGAACGATTTATGATATGCTTCAGAATATTGATACAGACAAATTGATGGAGGGTGAGTGCTATAAAGTGGCTGGCGCAAATGCTACGAAACAGTTGGCTTGGAGAAAGGCGGTTCAAAAAGGAGTGCAATTTAAAAAGCCGCTGCCATCTCTGTCTTATGGGGATGACGGGGCAGAAAGAGCCACTCTTTATACAGATATTGTGAATTACTGCGCAACCGCAAATGTTCAGTTTATTACAGGAGAAAGAGATTTAGATAAAGACTGGGATACTTATCTTGAAGAACTGGAAAAAATGGGACTGCAGCGTTATATTGAAATTCAACAGAATGCATATGACAGACTGATGGGCAATTAATTTTTAGGTATCAGCATGACAGGGTAGCCTGATGGCAGGTTTATCCTGTCATGCGTGTTTGCTTATTGCTGTTACTGTGTGATATACTGGAAAAGCAAGGGAGGAAAAATCATGAAATTTAGAAGTAGTTATTTTCAGCGTTTTTTTTTGGTTGCATTTCTGCCTGATTATTCCTGTTGTGGTATCCAGTGTTCTTGTTGCCGGTATTATATTTAATCGTGTAATACAAAAAGAAGAAGAGAAGCTTGTCCGGCGGTTAGAGGATACGGGCTTGCGGCTGTATGAATCCGTATCGGATTATTCAGATGAAGCAGTGCTTTTGGCAAGCCGGTATGAACTGCTTCGGAAAGAACTGACCGGCACGATGGTAGAAGTCAGAAAAGCGATAGAATTTTTACAGCTAAAGAAAAGTCTGGATTCCAGTTTCGCTGATCTGTTCATAGACTTTGGGACTGATAAAATTTATGATGTTAACGGAGTGACAAGTAAATCTCTTTATATTTCTTCCCTTGTCGCCGGCAGAGAGGAAGAGATCGAAAGGTGCCGGCAGCTGTTAAGCGGGGATAAAAGTGCGGTCGAAATTCTGTTTTATTCTGATACGGAAGGTTACCTGGCATATAGCTTTCATGTGGATACGACAGGTGAAAACAGAAGAATATTTACGTATCTGTTGTCATTTGAGCAGCTTGGAGAAATACTGTGGCTGCAGGACGAAACACTTTATTATGAATTGGTGACAAACAGCGGAAGAAGTATTGTATTAGGGTATGATGATTCCGGCAGGCTAAGCGTGATAGAGAAAGAGACCTGGGAGGCAAAGGCAAGCAGTAAGAATTATAAAGCCTTGGAAGAAGTGATTCCTGTCTGGGATACGACGGTGCGGTTATATTATGACAGGGATTCGCTCTGGCTGGATGATGGTTTATACCAGCTGCAGCTCGTCAATATCGGATTGATTTTACTGGGCATTGTATTGTCCGCTGTTATTTCCTGGAATATCAGCTCGAAAAATATGAAGCAGATCGGAGCGCTGGAGGCAACACTGAAAGGAGAAGATGCAGAAAAAATTTCAGAAAAAAGTGCTTTTGGCCAGCTACAGAACAGTATTTTGAATGACTTAAATAATAGGAAGGAATTTGAAAGAAAAGTACTGGAGGACTCCCACAAACTGCGGGAGGCAAGAGCAGTAAAAATTTTCAGTGGTGACGTCAGCGACAAAAAAGAGTTGAATCTTCTTTTTCAGGAGCTGGGGTTTGAGACCTATCCGAGATGCTTCTATGTAGGTGCAATTGCCACGACAAAAAAAGTGAGCAGCGCCATACTTGCACAGATGCTGCCATGCTGTCTCGTTGCCCATTCCAAGTTAAAAGACTACGAAGTGGTGTTGTTCTTATATGAATTGGCAGTAAAGGACGAGAATCGTGTCTTGAGACTTAGAATCGCTGATGACATTCGACTATATATATACGAACATCTGCAGGAAACGAACGTATATATAGGCATGAGTAAGGTATATACAGATTGTAAGCTGATCAATGCAGCGTATGGTGAGGCAGTCTATGTTCTCGAAAAGCTGATTTCAGGAGAAGTAAGTGACTTCTACCGGTGTTTGGAAGATACTGTGAATAATGTCAGCTTTCTGCTGCCGGATTCCAAAGGATTGCAAAATTTCTCGCAGGCGCTGCAGGAGTGTGACCCGGAAGAGGCAATGAAGTGGCTGCATTATATATTGAGCAGTAATAGCGTGAAAGGGTGTACAGCCGAGAATCAGGAATATATCAGATTTGCGGTCCTGCAATGCCTGGTAAAGTATCTGTGTCAGGGGAATTCCGGCACAAATGCGCATATTCTCAGGGAGTGCCTGAATATTAAGGTGGAAGAAGAGCGGAAGTTCGTACGGAGTGTTGAGAATATCCTGAAACGCTGTCTGACTGTGAAAGAAACGGATAAGTTTTCCACAATGCTTGATTATATCGAGAAAAACTATTTCCGCAGTGAACTTACTTATGAGGAGGTTGCGGCAGCAGGAGGTATCAGCAAGACTTATCTCAGTAAGATGTTTCGGGCGAAAATGGGAATGTCCTATGTAGAATATCTTGCACAGGTCAGATTGAATAAAGCCTGCGATCTGTTAAAGACCACAGATTACAGTATCAATGATATTGCGAAAATGGTTGGTTATGATAATATGTCTAACTTTGGCAGGTTCTTTAAGAGCAAATATGGAGTCAGTGCTGCGCAGTATCGTAAAAGGCAGGGAGAGAAAACAGAGGAAGAATAAGAGAAAGCTGGTACAGAATGATGGATTTGCGGTCATTCTGTGCCAGCTTCCTGATTATTATGATTGTAATGTGTTACGGCGTCACGATTGAAAGGCTTACAGATGGCTGAACAGCTGCACCGGCCCCAACAATCCGGAAGGGAGTACTTTTTCCAGTTGATTGGCAGGTGTGTTTGTAATAGTAAGTTTCAGGGTATTGGTACCGTCGTGCAAAGCGCTTGTAATATCAAACTGATAAGGCGACCAAAGTATGGTGCCCACTTCTTTGTTGTTAACCGACAATGAAGCAATTTCGTGAACTGCCCCGAGGTCGAGGATAACGTGCTTTCCAGGGGACTTTTGATATACAAAAGTTGTCTCGTAGATTACGCTTCCGGAATATTCCTTCATGCCCGGCCAGGTCGTCCAATCGGTAAGCTGTTTGGTTACAGACCGGAAGCACGGGGCAGTAATTTTCCATTCTCCACAGGATAAATCTGCCTCTTTACTGTAACAGGAATCAAAACAGTAGCGGGAACTATTAGCGAAAGTATGATAGCTTACACAGAAAATGATACTTTCCCTACGTTCCAGATGTAAGAGGACAGGCAGTTTTCCGTGATGAACTGCCACCGGTAATGCTTCCTGCGTTCCCCTCCATGCATCCCATTTTTCCAGTTTTATAGTATGGTTCAAATCTTTGCAGGGCAGCGAGAGGCTGCCGGTAAAAGGAGTCTCTCCCTCATTGGTCACGAAATAAAAATCACAGTCCTCCTTCACAACATGGCTGATGCGGATGTCAGTGCTGGGGAAATTGGAAACAAGCTCCGACTGCTTTGGACATTCCGCATCATATGTCATGATATCTTTTAAGGAAGTGATAAGCTTTTGTGTCGAATCCCAGTAGATGACATGACCGCCGGCAGCAGTAAACGCATGCAGTTTCGAAGAAACAGCATCATTTTGCATAGCTGCAGAATCTGCTATGATGATGCGATAAGACTGTTTTTGGATTTTCAGCCAGCCGTTTTCATGGCGGCAGGAATCTGTAAGGAGCAGAGTGTCCTCCAGATAGTTGAATTCCAGCTGATTGCAGAACAGCTCCTTTGCAGGTTCCCAGGGCAGGTGATTTTCACGGCACAGCACTGCAATCGGAGTAGTGTTATGGCTGTCGGTCATGAGCCAGCACATACGCTTGATATAGTCTGAAAACAGCTTATAATAAGGCCAAAAGGTATTATTAGGACCTACATCCGGCGGACGTTCTCCGAAACGTTCCTCTCCTTCGATGGAGAAGAAGAAGGCGTGGGGATAAAGCAGATTCACACCTCGGACAAATAGCCAGTCCAGATACCATTTCATATCATCTGCGGTGAAACCCCATTGAACACCGTCAGGGCCGCAGCAACCAAAGCATTCATTGGCATTGCGACGTTTACCGGTGTGTCTGGCGGCATCGGAAGAGCATTTTCCCATGGTAGAATTGCTGCCGATAAGCCCTTTTCCATTTTCAGGAGCAACCCATCTCCATACCAGATCCTGACCGGGTATCTGGAAATACCGCAGCAGGCCGATATCATCACTTTGTGCAGGATGACCGGTGAGCGCAATATTGTGAGAGCTACACCAATTGGAAAGCTTTAGATAATAGGTTTCACTTAAACGTTTATTTACGGCTTTCTGATATTGTAAACGGACTGTTTGGTGAGAATCATCATCAGCTGTCTGCCACAAAAGTGGAAGAGTGGTCAGTTTGATACCGCTTTTTTGACAGAAGTCTGAAAAACCGATGGTCCAGGGCTGACAGTCCTTTCTGTGGCAGCGACCCAGTACATCAGGTTCATCGGTAAATATTGCGATGACTGTATTGCCGAAATATTCCTTCAAGACTTCATAATAGCGGTCATGGGTAAGATGTATAAATCGGTCCATGGCATCCGGATTCAGGAGATCAGCAGAAGCGGGGGCATCTGCTTCGTTGTCATCTTCTCCCGGGTGGATTCCGCGGATGGTTCCCCCGGAGTATCCCTCTATCAGCAGATAAATGGACAGCTGACTGTGTGTGTCATTGAAAAATTGCAGAACATCGTTGCTGTAGATATCTACTTCACGGAGGGTTTGGGGTAGGATAGCCCCCGACTCATTTTTGCAGGCTGCTATGGCAGTCAGTAAGTTTTCGCCATCAGAAAGCTGCGCAGCAGCAAAGCGCTTCAGGGCGGAAGCTGTTGTGGCAGAAGTTGCGTTTTCCGTTATTGAAAATTCTGCTAACCGAAGAGCGCGGGTGGCATATTCCGGGTGATTCTTTACAACCATACCATGAGCGGAACCGGAAGGATACATTGCTTCATCGTAGAGAACTACATGCATTGCCAACCGGGCGGCTTCTTTTACCGCATGCTTCACATAGTGCATGAAAATATCCGAAAGATAGGGAATCTCCCTGGGAAGGCCTTTTCGCGGATGGATGACAAAACCCATGATGCCTTTTTCATGAAAATCTTCAATCTGCCTTGTGATTTCAGCCTCTGAAAGTGTGTCATTCCAGAACCAGAAGGGAATGGGGCTGAATTCTGCGGGAGGAGCCAGAAATGATTGCTTTAAGTCACTGTACATAATGATTCATCCTTTCATTTTGATATGGATTTCAGATTACCATAAAAGTAAGTTATTGTAGTTATGTGTTTTTATTTTAAAATTGTAGTTTTTTATGTTATTATTATTTGGGGTGTACGCATGTGGCTTTTTAACGTGTGAACTGTAAGAAAATGCATAATATTACAAAAAAGTGAGGAAGTTGGAGATGATTTACCGAGAATTTCAGGAAGTAAATCCTTATATACGCATTTGTGTCTGCACGAAGACCTATACCGGTTGGAAACTGATAAATCGTATCATTTATGATCATCAGTTTGTACTGGTTTCCCGTGGAATAGGACAAGTGGTCATCGAGCAGAGAAAGTATCAGGCTGTGAAAGGGGATCTGTTTTTGATCACACCCGGCAAGGTGCATGGTTTCATTGCAGATGATAAGGAACCTTTTGAAATGGAAGTGGTGCATTTTGACTTTTTCTATGAAAAGGACCGTAACTTCTGGCCTCATAAAAAGTACCATCTGAAGCAGGATGAGACAGGAGAAGAGATTCCTGATAAAGAGCTGATGCGGGAGGTGCCGGTATTTGAGGATACGATTACATTTCCGGAATATATAAGACTTCAAAATTTTACTTCTGCTGATATTTTGATGAAAAAGTTGATAGAATTGAACTCCTTAGTGGTGCCGGGAAAGGAATTGCTGCAAAAATCTATTTTTCTGGAACTTCTGCATCTGGTGTATGAAGAAAGCCTGCAGGCAGGACGGCAGAAGACGGATAGCTATGATAAGATACGAATCGCTTACGAATACATAAACGAGCACTATAAAGACGCTATCAGACTGGAAGAATTGGCAAAGTTGTGCCATTTGAGTACTTCCTATTTCAGTATGCTGTTCAAGAAGCACACCACATTATCGCCCAAGGAGTATCTGATGCGTGTCCGTACGGAAAAAGCAAAAGCACTTCTGGTGCAAAGTGATCTTACGATAACGGAGATTTGTGAGGCTGTAGGATTTCATGATATTCATTACTTCAGCCAGTATTTTAAAAAGTATGAAGGCTGCGCGCCATCCGATTACAGGAGAACTACGAAAGAAAGGAATACGTGCCGGTAATTGGATGCATTGGTAACAGAAAACAGTACTTTTTCAGCGCTTTAATCCGAAAAAGTTCTTGACTTTTCCTGAAAAGAATATATACTTGTTATATATTTAACTATTGTGCAGTGTTTGATTACAAAGAGGTAACTGTATTGATGGATACGGCGACCTCTTTTTTAGGATAAAGAGTGATATTATGGAATATACAAAGATAAAGGAAGAATTACAGAAGGTTCCGGGTTCCATCAGCTTCTATTATAAGAATCTGGTGACCGGAGAAGAGTTTTCCTACCGGGAAGATGAGAAGATGTACGCAGCCAGCGTGATCAAGCTGTATATTATGGCGGATGCCTTTTACAGAATGAAGCAGGGACAGCTGGATCCTGATCAGATCATCGTAATGAAGAAAGAAGATTATGTACCTTCCTGCGGGGCAGTAGCCTACATGCATGAGGGACTGGAAGTCACCGTGATGGATTTGATCACGCTGATGATCATTTTCAGCGATAATACAGCTACCAATATACTGATCGATCTTCTGGGGATGGATCAGATCAATGAGGAGATCCGCCTCATGGGAATCGAGGATGTATGGCTGCGCAGGAAAATGTATGACCTGGAAAAGTCCAGAAGGGGAATTCAGAACCAGATTACAGCGAAGCAGACAGGTATTTTACTGCAGCGTATGTATGAGGGAACGCTTGTGGATGAAGAGTCCAGCAAGAAGATGCTTTCTATCATGAAAGATCAGCAGTTAAACGGTAAGATTCCTTTTTATTTAAAGGCACTTGATCCGGAGCCGGATGTGGCTCATAAGACGGGAGAGGATACCGGAATCACACATGATGTTGGTATTATCTATGCGAAGCAGCCATTTGTAGTATGCTTCTGTGGAAATGAGACGGATACGCCGGCATATGAACGTGTAATGGCAGATTTGTCATTGCTGCTTTATCAGGAAAATTCCTGAAAAATTGACGAATCGGGAATTTCATGATATATTAGCTCCAGAATCCGGCAGCTATGCTGCGGATGTTAATGAAGAAACTAATCCCGAAAGGGTTAGTCATAAAAGTAATAAAGGAGGAGACATTATGAGAAACAAGAAATTTATCGCTATGATGCTCTGTACGGTAATGGCTGTTTCCACTGCTTTGACAGGTTGTGGCAACAGTGGAAAGACCACAGGAGATGGAGAAAGCAGTAGTTCTGCTGTTTACAGAGAACTGTATTCCAGCGAATCTTCCACTCTGAATTACCTCGTGACATCTACCATTGTAGAACAGGTAGCTGGTGCAAACTGTATCGATACGCTGGTAGAATATGATTCTGATGGTCAGTTGAAAGAAGGTCTGGCAACCGAATGGAGCTATGACGAGGCAACTCTTACCTGGACATTCAAGCTCAGAGAAGCAAAATGGGTAGATAACACCGGTAAAGAAGTGGCAGATGTGACTGCACAGGACTTTGTAGATGCTCTGAAGTATCAATTAACGCCGGAGTATGAAAGTGCAAATGTACAGAACCTTTTTGGTGTCATTGCAAATGCAGAAGAATATTACAATGGTCAGGTTTACAAGGGTGGAGCTGACGAAGACGGTACTACCTGGAAAGAAATTGATTTCTCAGAGGTTGGTGTAAAGGCTGTTGACGAGCATACCCTGACCTACACACTGGCAAAAGAAGTACCTTACTTCATTTCCTCTCTGGTTTATGTGGTTTATATGCCCGCATATGGACCTCAGCTGGAGGAACTTGGAAAAGAATTTGGTACAGCGGCCGACAAGATGTATTATAACGGCGCATACTATCTGGCTGAGTTTGCACCTCAGGAGAGGCATGTGTACAAGAAGAATACTCTGAACTACGATGCAGCAAACGTGTTCATCGATGAGATTCAGAATATTTACAATTCAGAAGCTGCGACAATCGGACCTGAAATGGTTAAACGTGGAGAGATTGACTATGCTGAAATCAGCGCTGATCTGCTGGATGACTGGCTTTCTAACCAGGATACAGCTAATCTGGTGAGCCGTGCCCGTCCTTCCACCAGCTATTCCTATTTCTACTGCTTCAACTTTGATCCTCAGTTCGATGAAGAGTATGAGCCGGATAACTGGAGAAAAGCAGTCAATAACGAGAATTTCCGTAAGGCTCTGTCTGCCGGTCTTGATAAGACAAAGGAAGTAGCAGTCCTGGAACCTTCTACACCGGAGGATTATATCCTGACAACTGTTACACCTTTTGATTTCGCTTATAATGCAGATGGTAAAGACTTTACTACCATTGGCGCAGTTGCTGATCTGGGAGATACTTTTGATGAAGTGAAGGCTGTAGAGTACAAGGATGCAGCAATGCAGGAATTGAAAGCAGAAGGCGTAACCTTCCCTGTAAAGGTTCTGATGCCTTACAATCCCAGCACAGTAAACTGGGATAAAGAGTGTCAGGTTGTAGAGCAGCAGATGGAAGCACTGCTTGGTACTGATTTCATCGATATTATCATTGAAGCAGGTCCTACTGATAACTTCCTGACAGAAGTTCGTCGTTCCGGTAAATACGCATTCATGAAGTGCGGATGGGGCGCTGACTATGCAGATCCTGAGACATGGACAGATCCTTTCTACCAGGCAGCAGGCGAGTCAGGATACGATGCCGGATATAAATATGCATTCCTGGCAAATGCCATTACTGAAGGAACTGCTACTGCAGCTGCAGTACAGGAATACTTCGATAAGGTAGATGCGGCAAAAGCAATTACTGTAGACACCAATGCACGTTTTGAGGCATTTGCAGAAGCAGAAGCAGTGCTGATTGAGCATGCTCTGGTAGTGCCTTTCAGCATTACGGTTAGCCCTTACATTGCTACAAAGCTGGATGTATTTGAAGCTCAGTATGCACCTTTCGGTGTATCCAAGCTGAGATTCAAAGGTCAGCATCTGCAGGATACTTATGTATCTATGGATCAGTACGAAGCAAATAAGGCAAAATAGTACGTTGATGCTTGGCTGCCCTCTCCTTGTGGGAGGGCAGCATAAAACATTTTCGGAAACGGATAAAGGACTTAAGTCTGTTTCCGAAAATGTTTTATGCTCAGGCAATTGCGGAAGAGAATCATAAGCTTTTCCGAAGTACAAATAGAAGTAAAAGGAGTAGTATCATGTTAAAGTATCTGGCAAAACGAATCGGACGTTCGCTGATTACACTGGTGATCATTCTCACTATTGTTTTTTGTCTGCTGCGTCTGATGCCAATCGAAGGGTATTTCCCCAACTTTGAAAAAATGACCCCTCAGCAGATTCAGGTAGGTCTTGATGAAATGGGACTGAATGATCCGCTGCCGGTGCAGATTTTCAGATTTTATAAGGATCTTCTGCACGGCGATCTGGGAACCTCACGTATTTACCGTGCTAATGTACCCGTAACAGAGATTCTTGCGGATAAAGTGCCGGTTTCTATCAAGCTGGGTGTGTTATCCATGATTGTATCTCTGCTGATCGGTATTCCTATGGGTGCGCTGATGGCAAGGTATAAAAACCGTTTCTTTGATAAGCTGGGAACGCTATTTATTGTATGTATTCAAGCGGTTCCTGCTGCGGTGTATTATCTGTATATCCAGCTTTATGGCACACAGATCCTGGATGTGGGTCTGCTTTTCGATATCAACAATCCTAAATATTGGATTTTGCCGGTACTTTCCATGTCTTTAGGCAACATCGCCTTTTATGGCATGTGGCTGCGCCGTTATATGGTGGATGAGAGTAATAAGGACTATGTAAAACTGGCCAAGGCTAAGGGATTATCAGAAGGCAAAGTAATGTTTAAGCACATTTTCCGTAATGCATTTGTACCATTGGCACAGTACATACCTACCGCATTTTTGAACACAGTAATCGGTTCTATTTATATTGAATCTCTTTACAGTATCCCCGGTATGGGTGGTCTGCTGGTGACTGTTGTCAAGAAGCATGACAACACTATGGTACAGGGTATTGTACTTTTGTATGCCTGCGTTGGTGTCCTGGGTCTGATGCTGGGAGATATTTTGATGGTAGTTCTGGATCCCAGAATCAGCCTCGGAAAGAAAGAAGGTGA
This sequence comes from Lachnospiraceae bacterium, assembly GCA_017465845.1. GTDB lineage: Bacteria > Bacillota > Clostridia > Lachnospirales > Lachnospiraceae > Acetatifactor. The sequence continues at coordinate 20,698 of JAFTVH010000072.1, forward strand.
CAGATGATGAAGCAATTTTCTTATCGCCACACCAAAGAGGCGGATTTGATGAAGAGCATGGAGGAAACGCTTGACAAGCAGGTGAATATGTCTGATGAAGAAAAGTTTTCCTTTGCTGAGTTCAATGAAAAAGAAGTAGAGAGAAGCGGATACAGCAATTATTCTTACTGGAGAAGTACCTTGCAGGCATTTCTGAAGAACCGTGTGGCTGTGGCATTATTGGTTATGCTGGTATTATTGCTGTTATTTACCTTTATACAGCCGTATCTGCCCAATCAGTATGATCCTAATCTGATCATCAATGATGAGAATGGTATGCAGTATCGTAACGTACCGCCCGGAGACCAGTTCATTCTGGGAACCAACTCCATCGGTCAGGATCTGTGGGCCCGTATCTGGTCAGGAACCAGAACCTCTCTGTTCATCGGTCTTTCTGTTGCAATTGCAGAGGCACTCATTGGTATCACTGTCGGAGTACTTTGGGGTTATGTGAGAAAACTGGATTTTATCCTGACGGAAATATACAATATTATCGATAATATTCCGAATACCATTATCCTGATCCTGATTTCCTATATTTTAAAGCCGAGCGTTAAGACACTGATATTTGCTATGTGTCTTACCGGATGGATTCAGATGGCCCGCTTTATCCGTAACCAGATATTGATCATCCGTGACCGTGATTATAATGTAGCCAGCCGTTGTCTCGGTACACCTACTTCTAAGATCATGGTTAAGAACCTGCTGCCTTACCTGGTATCTGTCATCATGCTGCGTATGGCATTGACGATTCCTGCAGCAATCGGTAATGAGGTATTTATTACCTACATCGGTCTGGGTCTTCCCGTGGATACGCCCAGCCTGGGAAATCTGATCAATGAAGGCCGTGCGCTGATCACCAGTGCGGCACTGAGATATCAGTTGGTTTATCCCACCATTATCTTGTCCTTTGTTACGATTTCGTTTTATATTATTGGTAACGCCTTTTCCGATGCGGCGGATCCTAAGAACCATGTCTAAGGAGGGAATGTTATGGCTGAGAAAATGCTGTCAGTTGAAGATCTGGAAATAAAGTTTGAACTGCGCGGAAAGAGCCTGCATGCCATCAGAGGCATTTCTCTGGATCTGTACAAAGGAGAGATTCTTGCAATTGTAGGAGAATCAGGCAGTGGTAAATCTGTTTTTACCAAGTCCTTTATGGGGCTTTTGGAGCAGAATGGTAAGGTAACAGGGGGTAAGACCGTGTATTATGGCTGTGATGACGGAGTACCTGTTGAACTGACTGCTCTGAAAAAAGAGAAAGAATGGTATAAAATCCGCGGTCATGAAATCGCTATGATCATGCAGGATCCCATGACCAGCCTGAATCCGCTGAAAACGATCGGCGCTCAGATCATGGAAGCAGTTATGCTGCACCAGAAATTAAACCGCGCCGAAGCGAAGAAGAAAACATTGGAATATCTGACAGACGTAGGCAGTCAGGATGTGGAACGTCGTTTCAACCAGTATCCTCATGAGTTTTCCGGCGGTATGCGCCAGCGTGTTGTTATTGCCATTGCGATTGCCTGCAATCCTCAGATTCTGATCTGTGATGAGCCTACAACGGCACTTGATGTTACGATTCAGGCCCAGATTCTTGCTTTGATCAAGGAGCTGCGTCATAAATACAAGCTTTCTGTTATTTTCATTACCCATGACTTGGGAGTAGTAGCTAACACGGCTGACCGTGTGGCAGTTATGTATGCCGGTGATATTGTGGAGATCGGTACTGCGGAAGATATTTTCTATGATCCGAAGCATCCTTATACGTGGGCATTGCTTTCTTCCATGCCGCAGGTAGGAATCAAGGGTACGGATCTGTTCTCCATTCCCGGAACACCGCCCAATCTATTCACCGAAGTAAAGGGAGATGCTTTTGCACCGAGAAATCCGCAGGCGCTTAAAATTGATTTCATAGAAAGGCCGCCTTATTTTGAGGTATCGCCTACCCATAAGGCCAGAACGTGGCTGTTGGATCCCAGAGCCCCCAAGGTGGACCCGCCAGCAGTGATTGATAAAATCAGAAATGGAGGTCTCGTCTGATGGAAAAAGAAGTAATATTAGAGGTAAAAGACCTGGATGTGACCTTTGGCGAGAAAAAGAAGCGCTTTGAGGCAGTTAAAAAGGTTAATTTCAAAATATACAAAGGCGAAACATTCGGTCTGGTAGGTGAGTCCGGTTCCGGAAAGACCACGATCGGTCGTGCCATTATGAGAATCGTTCCCTCCACAGGCGGGGATATCCTTTATAAAGGAGAAAAAATCAACGGTGCGATATCCAAAGAACTTGACCGTAAAATCATCCGCGAGATTCAGATGATTTTCCAGGATCCTCAGGCGTCCTTGAATGAACGTGCTAAGGTAGACTATATCATCAGTGAAGGCTTAATGAATTTCGAAAAGAATCTGACGGAAGCAGAGCGGAAAGAAAGAGTAGATCAGGCACTTTTAGAGGTTGGCTTGCTGCCGGAATTTTCCAGCCGTTTCCCGCATGAATTCTCCGGTGGTCAGAGACAGCGTATCGGTATTGCAAGAGCGCTGATCATGAATCCGGAATTCATTATTGCAGATGAACCGATCTCTGCACTGGATGTATCTGTCCGTGCTCAGGTGCTGAACCTGTTGGCCAATATGCAGAAGAAACGCCAGATTACTTATCTGTTCATAGCTCACGATCTGTCCGTTATGCGTTTTATCACGGATAGGATTGCAGTTATCCATAAAGGAGAAATCGTGGAAATGGCAGAAACGGAGGAACTGGTGACCAATCCGGTTCATCCTTATACAAGAGCATTGCTGTCAGCCATTCCTATGCCGGATCCCAGGTATGAGCACAATAGAAAGCTGCTTGTCTATGATCCCGCTATGCATGATTATAAAACGAATCCGCCCAGCTGGGTAGAGTTTTCGCCGGAGCATTATGTGCTTGCAAATGAAAAGGAAATCAAGGAATGGGTGAAATCATGAAATATGGAATCGTAATCAAACCAATTTCTACAATATATGAGCATGCATCACTGACTATGGAGTCCGACGGGAAAACACTGTCTGCCATTTCCGACCAGGTGTTGTATGGTATGCTGGTGGCAGTGGAAAAAGAAGTAAATGAATACTTTTTCGTGAAGACTTTTTATGGCTATAGTGGATATCTTCCTAAAGAGGACCTGCTGCTTGTGGATGAGTCAGCAGCAAAAGAATGGGAAGGCTCCAATCTTCATGTGATTAGCGGCATCTGTGTAGATATCATGTCTTTGCCGAAAGTACAGGGTATCTGCTTTGCGAGCCTCTTTCGTGGAGCCATCGTCAAAGTGGAAGAATGGGACTTTGAAGAGACCGGATGGGCGAAGGTTAGCCTGGCAGATGGTACCGTAGGGTTTATGAGAAATCAGTTTCTGTGGGAAAAGAAGTTTTCCCAGGCAGGCGTATTCACCGGTACTCCGGTGCAGGC
>JAFTVH010000073.1 GCA_017465845.1 Lachnospiraceae bacterium
CTAGTATAGAAATGGGTTATTTTGAAGGCTTTAATGACAATTGTATTTGGATTAACCAGAAGTGGTTGGATAAAGTAGGATTGCCAATGCCTACAGACATGGAAAGTCTATATCAGGCATTGAAGGCATTTAAAGAGCAGGATCCCAACGGAAACGGAAAGGCTGATGAGATTCCTTTCAGTTTCACGGACCCCTATTATAAATTGCTGTTTTCTTATATTGGAGATATGAGTTATTATAATCCGACGGAATTTGCAGTAAAGGATGGAGAATTGGTTTATAGCCCTTACACAGAAAGCTTCTATGAAGGTTTGGAGTGGTTGGCCAAGATGTATAAAGAGGGTCTGATTGAGGATGATTGTTTTGTACAAACAGTAGAGCAGCAGCGCGCACAGGGTAGAGGCGACAATATATATGGCTGTTTTGTGGTAAATGCACCTGGCTATATGGTACCTGACGAGAATATAACTGATTATTTGCCGATAGCAGCTTTTGTGCCTGAAAACATGGCCCGTGGAAATGGAATTAGCAAAAACGGATTTATGATTACTGATAAGTGTGAAAATCCGGAGATTTTGTGTGCGTGGATGGATTATTGTTACACCGAGGAAGGCGGAAGATTGATGGTAATGGGCCCCGAGGGTGTAGCTTATGAAACTGATGCTAACGGTTACTATCGTTGGACATATGAAGATAAAAATCTGAAATCTACTCAAACTAAAATGCAGGGAAAAGCAACTTTACCCTGCTATATAGATCCTTATCTTTATTATGGAGTTGATCCTGCAACTCTCGCTACTAACGTTAAAAACTGGACTTATGTAAAGTGGGAACATGGATCGAGAGGTATCTATGATTTTGATGGTGTGAGGTTACCTTATCTGTCTTACACAGAAGAAGAGCAGACAATCATGAACGACTTGCAAACAGATATTGGTGGTTATATCGATAATTATATTGCACAGGTTGTTGTGGGAGAATTATCTCTTGAGAATAGCTGGGAGACATTCCAGAGTACTATTAAGTCAATGGGGTCTGAAGAGATGCTTAAAATAGCAAAAACAGCTTATGAGAGAGCAACTGCTGAATAAAGCTTCATTAAGAGGGATTCATTAAAGTTCTATTAAGATATAAAGTGTCGGGTATTACCAGATATTGTTTATGGTAGTACCCGATATTTAAAAATAACTTTCCGGAATCCGAGAAAATATAAAAGCATGAAGGGACTTCGTTATGGTAAGAACAAATACAAAAAAAGTATCTTTGTTAGAGCGGATAAAAATAGATATTAGGAAGCATTGGATTCTTTATGTAATGTTGATGCCTGTGGTTATTTATTTCATTATATTTGAATATTATCCGGTATATGGTCTAACGTTGGCATTTAAGAAGTATAATGCAAAGCTGGGTATTGGTGGAAGCCCTTGGGTTGGTTTTAAACATTTTGCGAGGTTGTTTAAATTACATAGTTTTCCCACAATGATACGCAATACATTGGAAATGAGTCTGTATAGTTTGGTGGTGGGTTTCCCTATTCCTATTGTGTTTGCACTGATGTTAAATTATGTTGAGAATAAGAAACTGAAAAAAACGGTGCAAATGGTTTCCTATGCCCCTCATTTTCTTTCCACAGTGGTAGTCTGCAGTATGATTACAATGTTCTGCAGTAAGGATGGGGGTGTTTTTAATGTTTTCCGTAATTTGATTGGTATGGAGTCTGTCAGTTTTCTGTCAGTTCCGGAATGGTTTAAAGATATTTATACCTGGTCAGGTGTATGGCAGGGAATGGGATGGAGTGCTATTATTTATATATCTGCGTTGGCGGGGGTTGATCCTACCTTGCATGAAGCAGCAATCGTGGATGGGGCTACTAAAATTCAAAGAATGTGGCATGTGGATCTTCCCAGTATTAAGAGCACCATTGTAATGCTTTTGATCATGAGGATGGGATCCATTATGAGTGTGGGCTTTGAAAAAGTGTATCTGCTGCAGAATAGCTTAAACTATCAGGAATCATTAATCATATCTACTTATGTGTATGAAGTTGGTTTGTTGAACGGGGACTATTCCTATTCAACAGCAGTAGGTCTGTTTAATAACATCATCAATCTGTCTTTGCTGATTGCGACGAACGTATTCAGTAAGAAGGTTTTGGATGAAAGTCTATTTTAGAAGATGGAGGATGTGAAATTGAAACGTTCTTATTCAGATAAAATTTTTGATATTGTAAATATTGGTATTATGATAGTGCTGCTGATTGTTTTTGTGTGGCCACTGTGGTTTGTGTTCATAGCTTCCATTAGTGAACCGAATGCAGTTTTAAGAGGCGAGGTGCTGCTTTTTCCAAAACAGATCAATTTTAAGGGCTATGAGAGAATACTGAGTTATCAGATGATCTTGAAAGGCTATGCAAACTCTGTTTTTTATACGGTGGTTGGAACTATTCTCAATATGGTTATGAGTATTTTACTGGCATATCCCCTTTCATATAGAAGTTTTGGCCCAAGAAAATTTTTCAATTGGTTTTTTATTGCCACCATGTATTTCTCAGGTGGGTTGATTCCCATGTATCTGTTGGTTAGAGGATTGGGGATTTTGGACACTCGCTGGGCAATTCTCATTCCGGGAATGGTATCAGTTTATAATGCTCTGATTATTAAGAATTTCTTTATGAATAGCATTCCGCAGGAATTGCAGGAGGCGGCTACTTTGGATGGTGCAAATGCAGCCCAGTATCTGTGGCGGGTAGTACTTCCCTTATCAAAACCGGTGTTTGCGGTTGTGGGGCTTTATTATATGGTTGGAAACTGGAATAACTACACGAAAGCTTTGTATTACATATATAACGAAGATTTATATCCTTTGCAGAGTGTTCTGCGACAGCTGCTGATTTCCAGCAAATTAGTACATGATTTGGTGATGACTGCGGAAGAAATGGCGGAAGCGATAGAACAAGCCCAGCTCATGCAATATGGTGTGATTGTTGTTGCTGCACTTCCTATGCTTTGTGTATATCCTTTTGTTCAGAAATATTTTGTCAAAGGTGCAATGTTGGGAGCACTTAAAGGTTAGGTTATAATACAGGGAGGTTTTTACATGAATCAGTTGAAATATCAATACCTTGGAGAAAAGGTCTTGGAGAGAATGAAGAATATTGAATATGACAGGAGTTTTGCTGATAGGTACAATCCTGAATTTGCAGGTGCCGGCCGTTTTCAATGGTCAACAGGAGTTGGGCTTTATGGAGCCTGGAAGCTGTATGAATTTACCGGGGATGACAGGATTATTGACTATTTATGCGATTGGTTTGACGGTCATATACAAAAAGGTCTGCCCTCCAAAAATATTAATACAATGTGCCCTTTTTTGACGCTTGCCTTTCTGTCCGAAAGAACCGGCAGACAGGATTATAAAGAACTGTGCAGGGAGTGGGCAGCATGGTTATTCCATGAGCTTCCAAGAACAGAAGAAGGTGGTTTTGTGCATAAAACAGGAGCGCCGAACAATGGTCAGCTTTGGATGGATACCTTGTTTGTATCGGTACTGTTTCTTGCCAAGGCGGGTATCATTTTTAATGAAACAAAATACATAAAAGAAGCACAAAAGCAATTTCTGATACACACCAAATACCTTACAGATACAAGCACCGGTCTCTTCTTTCACGGATATACCTTTGATGAAAAAAATAATTTTTCAAGAGCTCTATGGGGACGTGGAAATGGATGGTATGCCATCTCCGTACCGGAATTGTTTGATATTGCCGGGAATTATATGGAAGATGTTGCAACGGATTTTATAGCAGAAAGCTTTAAGACCCAAATGAAAGCACTTGTAACATACCAGGATAAAGACAGCGGTATGTGGCACACACTGATTGATGATGAAACCTCCTATCTGGAATCAACGGCAACTACAGCTTTTGCTTATGGGATGTTGAAGGGTATGCAGCTTGGTATTCTATCAGAGGAATATAAGCCGATTGCTCAAAATGCATTACAGGCGATAATCAGCCGCACAAAAGAGGATGGAACTGTAGCAGATGCATCCGGAGGAACGCCTATTTTTGATACACTCGAGGAGTACAAGCAGGTTGTAAAAGTGCCGATTGTATATGAACAGGGAATGGCTATGATGCTTTATTCCGGCTGGGGAATTGCGGTGGAAAAGTTTGAGAACAAAGACAAGGAGAAAACATTATGAATCAGAAAGCGGTTACAGCTATTATTGTAGGAGCAGGTCATCGAGCAATGATATACGCCTCTCTGGCAGATCGAAACCCGGAGCTTCTTAAGATTGTCGGTGTTGCGGATCCCAATCCTTTAAGACGCAGGATGGTCAGGGAAAAATATGGTTTTTCAGAGGATATGTGTTTTGAGTCCGCTCAGGAGCTGGCAACGAAAGGAAAGCTGGCAGATGCCATTATAAACGGAACGATGGATCACCAGCACATTGAGACTGCAATTCCTCTTCTGGAGTGCGGATATGATATGCTTCTGGAAAAACCATTTGCAATGAATGAGAAAGAGGCAATGGAACTGGTAGCATGTGCAGAAAAAAATCATTCCAAAGTCATGATCTGCCATGTGCTTCGTTACGCACCTTTTTATTACAGCATCAAGGAAAGAATTGCCAGGGGAGATATTGGTGAAGTTATTAATATCCAGCAGGTGGAGCATGTAAGTTATCATCATATGTCGATTGGATATGTACGCGGTAAATGGGCGAATTCTCAAAAATGTCATTCCACAATGCTTCTGGCAAAGAGTTGTCACGATATGGATATTATGATGTGGATGATGAGTGATACGAAGCCGGTTCAGGTATCTTCTTTCGGCGGCAGATATCAGTTTGTACCGGAAAATGCTCCCGAAGGAGCAGGTACGGTTTGCATGAAGGATTGCCCGTATGTAGACACCTGTTTATATTCCTCAAAGAGACTTTATCTTGATCATCCGAAGCGTTGGGCATTTTATGTGTGGGATGCGCTGGAGCATATTGATAACCCTACAGATGAGGACCGTATTGCCTTGTTAAAGAGCGATTCTCCTTACGGCCGGTGTATTTATAAGTGCGATAATGATGTGGTTGACCGTCAGTCGGTTGTGGTAAATTTTGCCTCCGGTGCTACCGGAAGCTTTAATATGATTGGCGGAGCAGCATCTTCTATGAGAAGGATTCATATTATCGGTACGAAGGGAGAGATTTTCGGTGAGCTTGAAGAATCCAAGTATACGGTGCGCATGATCAATCCTTCACCGGATGCCAAGAACGGTGAACATGATGTGGAAGTTGTAGATCTTAACATAACAGGAGATATGACAGGAGCCTTCGGCGGCCATGGCGGTGGAGATGGAAGACTGGCACTGGATTTTGTGAATTATGTTCGGGGAGGAGAGGCAAGTCTTGCCTGCACATCGATTTTTGATTCTCTGGCAGGCCATCTGGCAGTTTATAAAGCCGATCAGTCAAGAGAAAACGGCGGTGTACCGGTTTCATTATTTGATGATTGTTTCGTGAGCGGATCCAAGGAGTAGAGGTCCTACCAGGATGGCAATTCAGGCACGTGAAAAATAATTGTTGAGGATAAATAATTGTGGTATACTACTAAAAAATAAGAGTGCGCTAAAAAAATGGAGTTTAAATCTTATGATAGTAGTTATAATTTTATTGATTCTTCTGATGCTGGCTCTTGCCGCCGCGTTTTCTTTCGCTTTCGTCCGCAGCCGCAAGGACGGCAGTCTGGAAACGGGAACAGATGGAGTATTAAAGCCCTACGCAGAGCTGATCAGGGAAGGAATCAATTTCATAGATACCAGCGAACACATCCGCGTCTACGCCGAGAGCTTTGACGGTCTGCGTCTTGCCGCAAGCTATTATTCCTGCGGTTCCAAACGCACGGTGCTTGTTTTCCACGGATACCGTTCCTGTGCAAAGCGGGACTATTCCTGTGCTGTAAAAATGTATCTGGATATGGGACTGAATGTGCTTCTGGTGGATCAGCGCAGCCACGGAGAAAGTGAGGGCAGACTGATCACCTTCGGTGTGAAAGAACGCCGGGATGTTGTGACCTGGATCGATTATGTACTGGAACATTACGGAAAAGATACACAGATATTTTTAAGCGGACTGTCCATGGGCGCTTCGACCGTTATGATGGCGGCGTCTCTGCCTCTTCCGGAAAATGTAAAAGGTATTGTGGCAGACTGCGGCTTCACTTCTCCGGCTGAAATTATCGCCAAAGTGGCAAAGCAAAGCTTCCACATTAATGGGAAAGCGGCGGTGGCAGCGCTCAATCCCCTTTGCCGTATCATTGGCGGTTTCAGCCTGTATGAGTGCTCTACACCAAAGATACTCGCGGAATGTGACATTCCCATATTGTTTATTCACGGCAAGAGTGATGATTTTGTACCTTGCGATATGACTGTTGAAAGTTTCAATGCTGCCCGGGGTAAAAAAGAAATCTGCCTTGTGGAAGGGGCAGGACATGGACTGGGGTATCTTGTTGACCGGGAGGGTGTAACGGCGTCGCTTAGGATATTTTTCAATACGTACAGTTAAACCAGGGAAAGATTTTATATAGTGTAATTTTGGTCAGAAAAATCCGGATTTTTTAAAAATATTTTGCAATATTGCCAAGAGACAATGCGAGGGGTATGATATACCATATGAGTTAGAAGCAAAGCGGATTGCAATTATCTGATTGAATAACGGAGGCAGAACAAAATGCAAAAATACAAGTACGAAACCCACCTTCACACATCCCCTGTCAGTAAATGTGCCAAAGCAGACGTCAGAGATTCTCTGCAGTTTTATAAAGACCTGGGCTACGATGGTGTCTTCATCACCAATCATTTTCTGGACGGCAACATTGACATAGACCGTACCTTACCATATGAGGACAAAATTCATTTTTATTTCGCAGACTATGAAGAAGGTGTCAAAATCGGTAAAGAAATCGGAATCAAGGTATTTTGCGGTGTAGAAATGTCCTATGGCGGAACCGATTTCCTGATTTATGGTTTAGATAAAAACTGGTATCTCCAAAACCCCCAGATCATGGAGATGAAAAAGAGCGATGAGCTGAATTTCCTGATGCAGAGCGGAGCCCTTGTCATCCAGGCTCATCCCTACAGGGAGGCCGGTTATATTGACCACATCCGTCTCTATCCCAGAAAAATTGAGGGCGTGGAAGTAATAAATGCCAACCGTACCGACTTCGAAAATAAGATGGCAGAGCTTTATGCAGAAAATTATGGTCTGCTTAAAATTGCCGGAACGGATAATCACCAGGGATCCCGCCAGAAAAAGCTGGCAGGCGTAAGCTTCGAAGCTCCGATTACACATGAACAGGACTTTATAAAGCAGGTAAGAGAAGGACAGGCTGAAATATTTGAGATGCAGGTGTAAAGGATAACCTATATTTTTTCCCGCAGCTTCTTCCGATACTCTGCCGGGGAAAATCCAAAGTATTGCTTAAAATAGCTGGAAAAATGCGGATAGCTGTTAAATCCCACCTTCTCAGGAATGGCTTTTAACGGAAGGTCCGTGTTCAGTATCAGGTAGCTGGCACGGTTCAGCCTTACCTTTAGCAGATAATTGTGCATGTTAGTACCTGTATGTGCCAGAAACAGGCGGTTCAAATAATATTCATGGTAGCCTGTAAGGGCAGCCAGATCTTTATTGGTGATGTGCCGGGCATAGTTTGTTTCAATATACTTCATAAGAAAATCAATTTTAGAGGGAGCTGTTGCTTTTTGAACTCTGTGGAGTTCGAGCAGCAGCTCTTTTAGTATGCTCTCGCAGAGTTCACGGCAGAATAATGCATTGCCTGAGAATTCGGCGAGGATTTTTTCAACAAAGTGAAGAAAGCAGGAAGCTTCCGGTAAATAAAAGTGCGAGTTTAAGAAAGTGCTGTCTTCTATGTCGTTATAAAAAACAGGTATGTCCCGCAGTGATTGTGTTTGCTTCCAGGGAGAAATCGGCATTGTCAGGGTGTTATTGGTCTGGGTAAGATCAAAATTAATGCATATGGGTGAAAAACCATTGGGAGCTTCAATATTATATTCGCTCCCACCGCAACAGTAAAGCAGGGAGTTCGGTTCCAGGGAGTAATGTTGGTTTTCTATAAAAATATCTGCTTTGCCGCCTGTGACATAGAAAATTCTGCAATCGGTTACTTTGACTGGATTATGTTTTGCTTTATAGTTTACAGGTGATGCAAATCTTACGTATGGGTTGATTTCATATAGTTTCATGAGTTAAAGTTTGTTTTCCTTAAATTTGTGTTTGATTTATGAATTTATAATAACATATAACTGTGATATTTTTAAGAGGTAATTTGCGACTCTGATCATAAGATGGGGGAGAAACAGGTGAAATACACAGTCGGACTACAAAAGCGAAACACAGAAAGTTATATCCGGTCAATCATAGAAAATAAAGACCATATCTATGAAGTCTATTTTTCATGGGGCGATTTTCCAAATGGCCGCAGTAACCAGTTAGCAGATGAGTGTTACACTCCGTGGGAATTACAGGACCACCAGAGGGAAACACTTCAAAGGCTGTCTGCCGAAGGAATCCGGCTAAATCTTTTATTCAACGCCAATTGCTACGGCAGGGAGAGTCAGGCCAGAAGCTTTTTTGAAAAGATTGGTATGACAATGGACTTTGTTGCAGAACATTATGGTCTTCAGTCTGTCACGACCACATCGCCGCTAATCGCAAAATTTGTAAAAAATAACTTCCCTGACCTGGATGTACGGGCCAGTGTGAACATGGAGATCGGCACTCCTCAGGGAATGGACTACGTGGCAGAATATTTTGACAGTTACTATATTAAAAGAGAATCTAACCGCCATTTATCGCAGGTTAAGGCTTTACATACATGGGCAGAGGCTCATGGAAAGAAGCTTTTCATGCTGGCAAACAGCGGCTGCATGAATTTCTGCTCCGCCCATAATTTCCATGATAATCTGGTGGCCCATGAAACGGAGATTTCCCGGATGGACAATGCATACGAATTTCAGGGAATGTGTAAGGAGTATCTGGCCAAGGAAGAAAATTATTCTCACCTGATCACAGATACCAACTTCGTCAGACCGGAGGATGTACAGAAATACGAGCCATATATTACGGCTGTAAAACTGGCTACCAGGGTAAATAAGAATCCGGAACGGATTCTCAGAGCGTACACCAATGCAAGATACAGCGGAAATATATTGGAACTGCTGGAGCCTGCCCACAATATTTATCCCTACGTTGTGGAGAACGGAGAACCGCTTAAGCTTGTAAAAATAAATACAGAGTTGGAGACTTTATAGTCGAAGGAGGAAAAATGCTAACAAGTAAGATGATCAAGGAAGCAGCGCTTGCAGCGGGAGCTGACAAGTGCGGTATTGCACCGATGTCCAGATTCAAGGGTGCACCGGATGAAATGAATCCCCGGTTCTTATTCCCGGAAGCAAAGAGCTGTATTGGCTTTGTGTTCAGAATTCCGAGAGGCGTACAGAGGGGAATCGAGGAAGGAACCCAGTTCTACCAGTATCCTTCCATGGCTTATGGCGGAATAAACGAGATCTTTGCACCTGCTGTATTGTATCAGGTGGGAAAATTGATAGAGGATGAAGGCTATGAGGCTTTTGTTTACCGCAATACCGGTGCAAGAGGTGTCGTATCTGATATGGATGGAACTCCGGGAAATACTTTGTCACCGGAAGAACAGATCGAGGTCAATGAGAATGCTAAGACTGCTACAGCACATCACAGAAGCGTGCAGTTTACAAGACCTACCAGAGAAGGAAATGTAGCACCTGACCTGCAGTTCCAGTTCCGTCTGGCAGCAGTTGCCTGCGGTCTGGGAGAAATCGGCTGGAGTAAGATGCTCTTAACGCCGGAGTTTGGCCCTTTGCAGCGAGTTGCTTTTATTTTTACCGATGCAGAGCTGGAATATGATGAGATGTATAACGGCAAACCGCTTTGCAGAAAGTGCGGTGCCTGCGTAAGACAATGTCCCGGAAGCTGTATCCCGGCGATCAATTCCGGCAAGACAATCCGCGTGGACCTGGACGGTAAGATCTGCGAATGGGGCGATATTGACATGTGGCGTTGCTATGCTTTCTATACTCATGCAGGCAGATATTATAATCCGTTCGTTCCCAAGGAGGTTTGGGATGCCAATGAAAATGGCGCACTTGATCTGATGGAAGGTGTCACAGATGTAGCCAATGAGCAGGAAATCATGAAGGTCTATACCGCATTGCAGAAATACTTCCCCAGCTGGGTCGGCTATAACATGGCAAAATGCGGCGGTTGTATCAGGGCATGCGTTTCCATGCTGGAGGCAAAAGGCGGCTGTATGGAAGGCAGATTTGAACAACCTTTGCGCACCAAGAAAGCATGGAGACTGGACCGTTAGAGAAAAGGAGGAACAAGCATGTTAACCAGTGCATTGATTAAAGAAAAAGCAAAAGAGCTTGGGGCAACAGTGTGCGGCATCGGTAAAGTGTATGAAGAACCGAATCAGCAGAGAGACCCCAAAATGATCCTGCCGAATGCCAAGTGCATTATCGGCTTTGGTTTTGCAGTGCCCAAGGGACTGTACAAAGCCATGAAGGTAGGAAACCAGCTTTATACATATACAACGTTAGGTGTCAAATATTTCGATGAAGAGATGGCAGAGATTTTCCTGTTAAAGATCGGCGGAATAATCGAGAATCATGGATATGATGCCTGTCTGCAGAAGACAGTGCCCAATTTACGCATCAAAGGGGACAAAGCTACCAATCCGGAAGTAATGGATACCTATGAACTGATCCATGCAGATGCCGTGGAACCGGGAAAGCCGGTACCGGATGTCATCATTGATTTCGGCAAAGCTGCCAAAGCCTGCAGCATCGGTGAAATGGGAATGAGCGGCAAAATCGTGAATAAAGAGTACGGTCCTTTCATGAGATACTGCTTTATCATTACAGATGCCCCGCTGGAATGCGATGAGGAACTGAAGGAATCTGTCTGTGACAAATGCGGCGCCTGCAAAGCAGCATGTCCCGGTCACGCTATCAGCGAAGAGGGGCTGGATACCTGGCAGTGCAGCGTCTACTACAAGGGGGCACATAAATCCAATCCTTTCATGACAGAGGATTTCTTAAAGGATCACCCGGAAAGGGAAGCTATCTTAAATGGTGAGAAGAGATTTGATGCAGAGTCTGCAAGGGAGATTTATAAGGAAATGAAATTCCTGCCGGATACCCAGTGGGGCTATTCTGCATGTATCTGCGGTAAAAAGTGTGATATTGCATGCTACGAGCATATAGTAGGAGAACTGTAAGAAGCGTGTATATGTCGCCGCATAAGGCGGCTGAACGGAGAGGAAAATGAGTAATTTAAAAGAAAAGATCATAGAAATTGCAAAGGCAAACGGGGCGGATATCGTAGGCTTTGCTCCGGCAGACAGATTTGACAAGGATGATGCTGTTTTTCAGATTTTCCCTGAGACTAAGACTGTTATAGGTCTGGCATTCAGAGTTTTAAGAGGAATCTATCGTGGTATCGAGGAAGGAAGCACCTATTATCAGTACACTACCATGGCGGTTGAGAACATGGAAGAGACCATCATGCCTATGGCACAGCTGAAGGTGGCAATGATGATGGAGCAGGAAGGTTATATGGCGCTGCCGCAGAGACGCCACCAGCAGATTATGGCAGAAGGCAACAGCACCAATCCGGAAGTGGCATATGATGCGATCTACAGAAACAGGTCAGCTGAAATCCAGATTAACTTCCTGGATGCTGCGCTGAAATGCGGACTTGGAGAAAAAGGCTTCCACAATGCCCTGCTCACAGACGAGTACGGACCTATGGTAAGATACTGCTTTATCCTGACAGATGCTGAAATTGAGGGCTCAGAGATTGTGGCTTCTCATCTGTGTGATAATTGCGGAGAATGTAAGAAGGGCTGCCCGGGCAAAGCAATTGCAGAAGACGGTCAGGTAGACCCTTGGCAGTGTGCCGTTTATTACAACGGATCTAACGGAACGAAGAATCCGTTCATGCCGCCGGAAGCATTTGACGGTATTGACAATCGCCTGGAGATCATTGCCGGGGAAGCAAAAGTGACTCCTGAGACAGCGAAGAAGATACTGGATAAGATTTATTTCTATCCTCCCGCGCAGCATGCATACCAGTGCTCTATCTGCGGCCGTGCATGTGATGTGGCATGTTATGTGCATCTGGAAGAAAAAGGTGTGCTGACGAAGAAATTCAACACTCCTTTTAGAAAACGTGAGCCATGGGGCTTTGCTGTGGAGGATTTCAAGTAATATTTAGTAAGCCGCTAACAATTCAGACGGCCGGCACCGCGCAGTCAAAATCGCACTTCAGTGCGATTTTGCAAGACAAGCCGCTAAAATAATGAACTGCCACAATGAATTGCCGGTTGGCTGTTCAAACCCTGAATACAAGGAGGAAAAGTCATGAATCAACAGGATAGTATACATGCCATTGCAGTCAAAAGCAGTGGCAGCAGGGAAGAGTTGCCTTCAGAAATATTAACTTCAGAAATCATAACTTCAGGAGTCATGAAAACAGAAGAAGGCTATTCCTTTCGCATATCCAAAGAAATGGATTATTCCGATGTCAGTGCAATTGAACTGACCGGTTTCGAGGAAGTCGCTGAAGTAACGGAAGAAGGATACATCGTACTTCCCAGAGCAAAGGGCTTTGATGACTATGGTCTGTGCATATTTA
>JAFTVH010000074.1 GCA_017465845.1 Lachnospiraceae bacterium
ACAATATAAAATGCGTCAGATCATTTATACTATATTTTTTCTCCTGATGACCATCCTGATACTGACAAATTCCCAGAAAAGTCTTTATTATGCATTAAATGGGCTGAATCTGTGGTTCAGTAAAATGATTCCCACTCTTCTGCCTTTTATGATCCTTTCAGGAATTATGGTCAGGTTAGGGCTTACGGAAAACTTTGCATCTCTTCTGCATCCTGTTTTAAATCTTATCTTTCGTGTCAGGAAAAATGTGACATATGCAATGATCATGGGTTTTTTGTGTGGGTTTCCCATGGGCGCCAGAGTGACCGGTGATCTTCTTGACCGTAAACTGATTACGAAAAGAGAAGCGGAATATCTATTGGCATTCTGCAATAATATTGGTCCTGTATACTTTACAGGCTTTGTGCTGCCTCTGCTGAATAGAAGGCTTATCTGGCCTTATCTGGCAGGAATGTATGGCTTGCCCCTTTTGTATGGTGTGATATTGCGGTTTACCTTGTTTCGGGATATGGAAATGACTCCCCAATCTCATATGGAAACAAAACGGGAACCACATACCGCTCTGTCGCTGCTTTCCCAGATAGACGATGCGATCACTTCCTCGGTTCAGAATATCCTGATGTTAGGCGGTTATATGATTTTATTCAATCTGTTCCAACTGGTTCCGGAAGTGCTCTCAGGCTTACTAATTCCGAGCCTTCCAACATCAGCTGCAATTGGTGTGAAGAAAGTGTCTCTGATGCTTGCTCCTATTCTGGAGATCACAGGAGGACTGGGACTTTTAAGTGACAGCATGCCATTGTGGTCGCTGTTATCACTTCCCTTTGGAGGATTATCATGCATCGCACAGACTTACAGTACGATCAGACACAGTGGTCTGGACATTGACGAATACATAAGGCATAAGCTTATCCTTTCCGGAATCACTGTAATTTACTATACTTTCTGGAGATGGTTCTCCCCCGAAAGCTTTCTTATATGAAATAAGGCAACCATATTAGACCAGCTTAAAACCGGTCTGATATGGCAGCCTGTACCATCGTCTTTTAAGATTTGAATCCTCTGTATCCGGTGATTGATTCAGTATTGCAGAAAATCTGCAAAGCATGATTTCACGTCCTTACAGCACATCCAAATCAGCCGCTGAATCTTCTTCTGTCAAGCCTTCATTAATTGCTTCCGAATCCTCCGGATGAAGCTCACTTCTGTTAGACTGAATAATCTCCTGATAATGATTCAAGGAGCTGATCAGATTATCATAATGAGTCGAAGCTGCCTGGTTTGCAGAAAAAATGACATTCTCCAAATGAGCCAGCATATCATCCATATACTGCATTGCAGCTGCTTTTACAGCATTGGCTTCCATTGTAGCATTATCCAGGATGGATTGTGCCTGTGCAGTAGCATCACTGACGACAGAATTGGCCTGTTCATATGCCTGCTGCATGATTTCATGCTCACTAACAAGCTCTGTGGTCTGTGCCGTGGCTTCATTTATCATGTTCTCTGCCTTTGTGCGGGCATCGTTCAGGATAGCCTCCTTATTGCTGATGATCTTCTGGTAGCGCTTGATTTCTTCGGGAGTCCTCATACGAAGTTCTCTTAAGAGTTCTTCGATTTCATCTTTATTAACGATAATGTTGGTACTGGACATGAACTGTGGCTTACAGCTGTCTATGTACTCTTCGATTTCATCGATTAACTGTTCAATCTTGCTGCTCATATCGTCATCTCCTTTTCTATTAGACTCTTCCCCTGGTCTCTTTTTGTGATGATATTTTATTTGATGATACCGTATTTCTGATAAATCTTTTTTGCTACAAAATCCGGTACGCACTGGGAAACATCCCCGCCAAAGCTTGCGATTTCTTTCACGCTGGAAGAACTGAGATAAGCATATTCCAGACTCGTAGTCAGGAACATGGTATCCAGATTGCCATTAGAAAGCTTACGGTTCGTCTGGGCTATCTGCAGCTCATACTCAAAGTCGGTAATAGCCCGTAAGCCTCTAACAGCCACATGCAGATTCTTCTCGCGCGCATAATCTATTAATAGCCCACTGAAACTGTCAATCTGCACATTAGGAATATCTTTTGTAGCTTCTTCTAATATCTTAACACGTTCTTCCACAGAAAACAATGGTGACTTCTCTTTATTATTCAGTACACTGACAATCAGTACATCAAAAATATCGGCAGCCCGTCTGATGACATCAAGATGTCCGAATGTAACAGGATCAAAACTGCCCGGATATACAGCTCTTTTCATAATCTTTCCTCGATTCTACCCTTTTTGGATGAATACGTGCTTATTGGTCTTATATTTTTTCTCACGTACCATTGTGAAGCCCAGCTGCGGCAGATAAGAAAAATCCGTTTCAAGGGAGGCTTCCACGATAATCAATGTATCCTCCGTTACATATTTCATACCATGCAGCATTTCCAGGACTCTTCTCTCATGCTCCTGGTCATAAGGCGGATCCATGAAAATAATATCAACTTCCTTTTCATAGATTCCTGTCAAGCCTGCGCATGCATCCTGTTTTAATACAATAGCACGTTCTGTGAATTTTGTAAATGCCAGATTGTCCTGAATACAGGAAAGTGCTTTGGGGGCATTCTCAATAAAGTAGGCTTTTCTGGCACCACGGCTTAAAGCCTCTATGCCTATGCCGCCGCTTCCGCTGAAAATGTCTACGAAGACACAGTCAGGGATGTAAGTCTGAAGCATATTAAATAACGTTTCCTTTAAGCGATCTGTTGTGGGCCGCGTGTCCTGACCTTCCGGGGTATATAGTGGAAGGCTTCTTGCGGTTCCGGCTATTACTCTCATAGAATTTCCTTTCTTGTTTCAGCCTATCTCTTATACGCGGGGTTTGGTGCCTTTTGCATCGCGTTTGTTGAGCTTTAAGGCTGCTATATTATATTGCTTTTCTTTGTAGTCTATAAGCTTTTCGGTGTCGGCAGGAGTTAAATAGTGAACGGCTTCAATGTAGTCTTTTGGAGAAAGCTTCATGGCACGAACACCTATGGCAGCTTTCTTTTTCTCAGGAATCTCGTCCAGAGTAAATTTCAGCAGAAAGCCTTCGTGTGTCTGGAGAACAATCTGATGTTGCTCCCGGAGCGTTATGACATTTACAAGATAGTCACCATCGCTGAGTTTGGTTGCAGCAACCGTTCGTTTCGCTACATCGAATTCGCCGCCGTCTACAACTTTGGTCATAGCCTGTGCGGTGACAAATATCAGACGGCAGAGGTTCATCTCTGTCTGACTGGTGATATAGACAATTTCTTCTTTTTCGGAGCTGAAATTGCTGACATTGTCAATGGGTATGCCCTTATCACGCAGCTTTCCTAAAGGAAGATCCATGGCTTTTATCGTGTGCAGCTGACCGGTGTTGGTAAACAGGCAGATGCGTCCTGTATTTCTGCATTTTAATACATATTTGAAATCTGCATCGGCAGCTTCTTTGTTACGCTCGTAGGTATTCTGGTCAATTGTCTTAGCATAACCAAAGCGATCCATCAGGAAGTAGATATCAGTCTCCTCCACTTCTTTTTCTTTGTAAACGGCTTCTGCTGCGTTGGTAATCTGCGTTCTGCGGGGACGGCTGTATTCCTTTTTAATGGCTTCCAGTTCATTGATGATTACCTGGGCCATAGAATCCCTTCGCTCCAGAATATCTTCATAACGATAGATATTAGCCATAGTATCTTCGTGCTCATTGATCAATGCTTCAATTTCAAGACCGATCAATTTGTACAAGCGCATTTCCAGAATTGCATTGGCCTGCTTTTCTGTGAAAGCAAGCTGCTGGGCCATGATTTTAGACTCACGGGATTTGAATTTGATACCGTCAGTTTTACCTTCTACCAGGCAAAGTTTTGCCATCTGGCGGTCCTTGGAACCACGCAGAATCTCGATGATCAGATCAATCACGTTACAAGCCTTGATCAAACCCTCCTGAATCTCTTTCTTTTCCATTTCCCTGGCCAGAAGATTTGTATATTTTCTGGTTGCAACCTGGTATTGGAAGTCTACATTAGCTTTCAGAATGGCTTTCAGCCCCATAGTTTCAGGACGCCCTTCTGAGATAGCCAGCATATTTACACCAAAAGTATCTTCCAGTCGTGTCTTTTTATACAGAAGGTTGGTAAAATTTTCGACATCACAGTCTTTGCGCAGCTCGATAACAATACGGATCCCCTCTTTGGAGGACTGATTTGAAATGTCTACGATATCCTGGGTCTTCTTCGTCTCAGATAAAGCAGCCACATCCATCAGAAATTTGGAAATATTAGCGCCTATCATGGTATAAGGAATCTCTGTGATCACCAGATTGGTTTTTCCGCCCTTTCCTTTTTCATAAGACACCTTACCACGCACCTTGATTTTGCCTACGCCGGTTTCATAGATATTTAAAAGTTCGTCCTCGTTGGTGACGATACCTCCTGTAGGAAAATCAGGTCCTTTCACATAACACATCAATTCTCTTGTTGTTATATTCTCATTTAACATATATGCTTTGGTGGCATCGATGACCTCACCAAGATTGTGGGGAGGAATACTGGTAGCCATACCAACAGCAATACCTTCCGAACCATTGATCAACAGATTGGGAATCTTTACCGGAAGTACGGTGGGCTCTTTCTCTGTTTCATCAAAGTTGGGCATAAAGTCTACCACGTCTTTATCCAGGTCCGCCAGAAATGCTTCCTGGGTGATTTTATGCAGTCTTGCCTCTGTGTATCGCATGGCAGCGGCGCCATCACCTTCAATATTGCCAAAGTTACCGTGGCCATCTATTAAAGGCATACCCTTTTTGAAATCCTGCGTCATGACAACCAGGGCATCATAAATGGAACTATCTCCATGAGGGTGATATTTACCCATGGTATCACCGACGATACGGGCGCTCTTACGATAAGGACGGTCATAGCGGATCCCCAGCTCGTGCATGTCATAGAGAGTACGTCTCTGAACAGGTTTTAAGCCGTCACGTACATCCGGAAGGGCACGGGCAATAATAACACTCATGGCATAGTCCACAAAAGACCTCTGCATGACCTCCGAATATTCTGTTTTGATTATTCTGTCATCCATCTATTTAACTCCTTATACATCCAGTTCTGCATCGGTAGCATGCTCGTAGAGAAATGCTCTTCTGGGCGGTACATCTGTACCCATGAGCAGTTCAGTCACTTCAGAAGCCATACGCGCATCCTCTACCTCTACCAGTTTCATCATACGTGTCTCAGGATTCAATGTCGTCTCCCATAGCTGTTGTGCATCCATTTCACCCAGACCTTTGTAGCGCTGCAGGGTGAACGGTCCCTTGTGAGTTTTACGGTATCTTTCCAGAGCTTTATCATCGTAAAGGTACTCTTCTTTGCCTTTGCTGGGCATGGCTTTATATAGAGGAGGCATTGCAATATAGACGTGTCCCTCAAAAATCAGTTCCGGCATAAATCGATAAAATAAGGTCAAAAGCAATGTGGAAATGTGAGCGCCGTCAACATCCGCATCAGCCATGATGATAATCTTATCATAGCGTAACTTGGTGATATCAAAATCATTGCCATATCCTTCGGAAAAACCACAGCCAAAGGCATTGATCATGGTCTTAATCTCCGCGTTGGCAAGCACTTTGTCAATACTTGCTTTTTCAACATTTAGAATTTTACCACGAATAGGCAGGATGGCTTGATAACTTCTGTCACGGGCAGTCTTGGCGCTGCCGCCTGCAGAATCACCCTCTACTATGAAAATCTCACACTTAGAAGGATCCTTGGACTCACAGTTGGCAAGCTTTCCGTTGGAATCAAAAGAAAACTTTTGTTTCGTCAATAAGTTGGTTTTGGCCTTTTCCTCTGTCTTACGGATTTTGGCTGCCTTTTCTGCACAGCCGATAATACTTTTTAAGGTCTCTAAGTTACGGTCAAAGAAACGTACAATTTCATCACCCGTGACCTTGCTTACAACCTTGGCTGCATCCTGATTGTCCAGTTTGGTCTTGGTCTGTCCCTCAAAACGAGGATCCGGATGCTTGATAGATACAACTGCCGTCATTCCGTTACGAACATCGGCTCCGGTAAAATTAGCATCCTTCTCTTTTAAGATATTCAGCTCCCTTGCATAATTGTTGATCACGTTGGTAAACATGGTCTTAAAGCCGGTCAGGTGAGTGCCGCCTTCAGAGTTATAAATATTATTACAGAAGCCAAGAACGATTTCATGGAATTCATTTACATACTGAAGAGCCACTTCCACGGAAATTCCATCACTTTCCCCTGAAAAATAAATTACATCATGCACAGCTTCCTTTGATTTATTCATGTCTTTGATGAATCCAATGATTCCTTCCGGCTCGTGGAAAGCAATTTTTTCAGCTGTTTCTTTTCTCTTATCCTCAAAAAGAATGGTCAGGTTAGGATTCAGATAAGCAGTTTCATGGAGACGGCTCTTTACCTCATCTTCCTTAAATCTTGTCTTATCAAAAATCGTATCATCCGGTAAAAAGTTGATGGTAGTACCGGTCTCTCTTGTCTTTCCAACCACCGGCAGCAGTCCGTTTTCAAGTTCAATGACGGGATTGCCTCTCTCATATTTATCTTCGTAAATCAATCCGCCGGTTTTTACACGTACTGTAAGTCTTGTGGAAAGTGCGTTTACAACAGATGAACCTACACCATGGAGGCCACCGCTTGTCTTGTAGGCATTGTTATCAAACTTACCTCCGGCATGCAGTGTCGTGAAAACAAGACGTTCCGCGCTGATGCCTTTTTCGTGCATCCCTACCGGGATACCACGTCCGTTATCACTGACCGTGGCAGAACCGTCCGCTTCTAATGTTACCTTGATTTCGCTGCAATACCCCGCAAGATGTTCGTCTACGGAATTGTCCACTATCTCATAAATCAAATGATTTAAGCCTTTGGTGGATACACTTCCGATGTACATTCCGGGACGCTTTCTTACCGCCTCAAGGCCTTCCAGGACGGTGATGCTGGAAGCATCATATGTATTCCCATTCGCCATTTTATATCCTTACCTTTCTTGCACATTTGTGAGATTGTGATAGATGCCTCTAATAAATGTGAACAAATGTGCGTATCTTGATTAATTATACACCATGTTGGGGGAGAAGTCAAAAACAAGATTGAAAACGTACGTGCTTTAGCAAATGCATCCAACTTTTTGTTTTTCTCTTATATGGTTCGAAAGTCAACAGTATTCGAGAAAGAGGAGGAAAGATGCTGTTGTAATAGCTGATTTTCCTTATATTTCAGTTCAGGATCTCTTCTTAATAACTGCTCCACTGCTTCGGCAGCATCTTTTAGCAAAGAAGCATCTGAATAAATATCTCCTATACGGAAAGCAAATTCTCCGCTTTGACGGATGCCAAATAGATCACCGGGACCACGTAATTTTAAATCCTCCGAAGCGATAAAAAAGCCGTCATTTGATTTATTAAGGATCTCCAGACGTTGTATGGTTTCTTTCTTTTCATTGGAACTGATAAAAATACAATAGCTTTGAAAAGCCCCTCTTCCCACACGTCCCCTGAGCTGGTGAAGCTGCGCCAGTCCAAAGCGTTCGGCGTTCTCAACCATCATAACAGTTGCATTAGGTACATTGATACCCACTTCAATTACTGTAGTTGATACCAATACATGAATCTGCCCCTTTCCAAACGCTTCCATGATATGGTTCTTTTCAGCAGGTTTCATCTTACCGTGAAGTGGTTCGATTACAAGGGAAGATGGCAGTGCTGCGCGCAGCTTTTGCGCATAGTCCATGACATTTTCCGCTTCTTCCAGTTCTCCCTCTTCTACCATGGGACAGATAACATAAGCCTGACGTCCCATAGCTACCTGTTTAGCAATAAATTCATATGCTTTAGGCCGATAGGAGGTATTGACCACGCAATTCTTTATGGGCAGCCTGTTAGCAGGAAGCTCATCAATAACGGAAATATGCAGGTCTCCATAGAGGATAATTGCTAAAGTTCTGGGAATAGGAGTGGCACTCATGACCAGAACATGAGGTGTCATACCCTTATCCGCCAGCTTTTCTCTTTGTCGTACACCAAAACGATGCTGCTCATCTGTGATAACAAGTGCTAATGAATGATAATTTACTTTATCCTGAATCAAAGCATGAGTACCGATAACCAGGTTCACTTCTCCGGATTCAATTTTCGCATAAACACTACGCTTCTCTTTTGCCGTCATAGACCCCACCAGAAGTGCAGGCCTAAAAGACAGATCATATTTTTCCACATATTCGCAGATGGTCTCATAGTGTTGGGTTGCCAGTACTTCTGTGGGAGCCATCATGGCTCCCTGATATCCGTTACATACACACTTTAAGAGTGCAAGAACAGCCACAATTGTCTTACCTGATCCTACGTCTCCCTGCACTAAGCGGTTCATGCTGTAAGCTCCCGAGAGATCCGAGTTTATTTCTTCCCAAACCTTACTTTGTGCCTTCGTCAGCTGAAAAGGCATGTTGTTTAGAAATCTGCTTATTTCCTCAACATCTTTCATCGGGAAAAGATTTGGAATATTGGTATTTACATCTTTATTTTTCTGAAGTAAAATTAAAAATGTAAAAAATTCGTCGAACACAATCCGCCTTCGCGCCAGCAGCATAGTGTCATAATCCAACGGAAAATGCATATTACAGATGGCTTCCCTGTAAGGCATCAGCTGATAACGACTCATGATTTCCTCCGGGTAATATTCCTGTTCAAATTCATAAAAGGTGAGGGCCTGTTTAACAGCTTTCTGGATAGATTGATTGGTAAGTCCTTTGGTCAGAGCATATCTGGGCTGGATAAACTGCATCTGTTTAGAATAGTCTTCCTGGGAATACAGTTTTGGCTGCTCCATGATTTTAACAGGTCCTCTTGTCTGTACCAGGCCACGGAAAATGTAAAATCCACCGCTTTTCAAGAGATTTTTCATGAATGGCATATTAAAAAAAGTGAGCTGCATACCGCCGGATGCATCCCTGACGTTTACGTTTAGAATATTCAGGCTTCGTATTTTTTTCAGGTTAGGAATTCCAACAACACATACTCTGACAGCACATATTTCACCGGGAACTGCATCCTGTATCATTACCGGCTCTTTAAAGGTCTCGTAGTCCCTGGGATAATGAGCCAACAAGTCTCCGACTGTATAGATATTCAGTTTTTGAAAAAGTTTTTGTGTCTTTTCTCCAATACCTTTTATGTCAATAACGGGAGTCTGGTTATTCACGTTTTCACCTCAATTACATTAACGATTTTATCAACATAAACAAAACAGGACCGGTACTTAAAAGCATCCGGCCCTTGCATCTCTTTTCAGATAATAACTATTATTATACACTGATAACATAATAGTAAATCGGTTGACCGCCAAACTGCAGTTCTACATCACAGGAAGGATAAGCTGCTTCAATATCGGTACGAAGCTTTTCAGCATCCTCTTCGGTGACATCTGCACCGTAATAGATGCTGATCAATTCGGAATCATCATCTACCATTTCAGATACCATCTCCTCTGTGACAAACAGCATATCCTGACCTACGGAAAGAATACCTTTATCTCCGATTCCCATAAAGTCACCCTCTTTGATTTCTTTATCATCAATCATGGTATCACGGACAGCATAGGTTACCTGACCGGTCTTTACATTTCCGATTTCCTGAAGCATGGCCTCTTCATTCTCATCCACAGACAACTCGGGTACATAGTTGATCACAGCAGTAATGCCCTGAGGAATAGTCTTGGATGGAATAACAAGCAGATTCTTGTCAGTCATCAGTTCTGCTGCCTGATTGGCAGCAAGAATAATATTTTTATTGTTGGGCAACACAAAAATAGTCTCTGCGTTAACCTTGTCAACTGCATCCAGAATATCTGCGGTAGAAGGATTCATGGTCTGGCCGCCCTCAATAATATAGTCTACGCCAAGGCTTTTAAAAATTTCATTTACACCTTCTCCGATGGAAACAGCAATGAATCCTACCGGTTTTGGAGGCTCCTGTTCTTTTGCAGGCTCTTCGGCAGCAGGTTCAGGCTTTTCAGCGGGAGCAGCTGTTTCCTGTGTCTTTCCTTCTGCAGCCTGCTTCTCACTCATTTTAAAGAGCTTTTCCTGATGTTCCAGACGCATATTGTCAATCTTCATGTTAGATAACGCACCATACTTCAATGCCTTCTGGATAGCCAGACCGGGATCATTGGTATGTACGTGTACTTTTACTACATCATCATCTGCAACACATACAATAGAATCACCGATAGATTCAAGATATGCCTTGAAATCCATTTCATGCTTGATATTAAAAGTCTTATTTAAAAGAATAATAAATTCAGTACAATATCCGAACTTGATCTCAGCTTCAGCCTGTGCATTCATAGACTCATTGCTTACTGAAGAAATCGGGCGGGAAGCCGGCTGTGCATCAAAGTCAAGATTGATTTCTTTACCAAGGAAAGCATCGTATGCACCGCTTAAGACTTCTACAAGTCCCTGTCCACCGGAATCCACTACACCGGCCTGCTTCAGTACTGGAAGCATTTCAGGTGTTTTACTTAATACATAACGTGCATGCTCAATCACTGCACCTAAGAAGTCCTCCATATTATCAGCACCGTTGTCGGCAAGCTCTCTCGCCTTGGCAGCAGCACCTTTGGCCACTGTAAGGATAGTCCCCTCCTTAGGCTTCATAACTGCTTTATAAGCAGTCTCAACAGCCTTATCAAAAGCATCGGCAAGGACAGCTATGGTAATGGTATCTACATCCTTAATTCCTCTGGTAAAGCCGCGGAACAGCTGAGAAAGGATAACTCCGGAGTTACCTCTTGCTCCTCTTAAAGAGCCGCTGGAAATCGCCTTGCACAGGGATTCCATAGTAATAGCTTCTCCCAGCGCATTGACCTCTCTTGCTGCGGACATGATGGTCATGGTCATATTGGTACCGGTATCACCATCAGGAACAGGGAATACGTTCAGTTCATTGATCCATTCTTTTTTTACTTCCAGATTCTTAGCACCGGCTAAAAACATTTTGGCCAGCATCTTAGCGTCGATAGTATTTAAAGCCACGGGTAGTTCCTCCTTAATCAATCACTCTAACACCTTCGACAAAGATGTTGATTTTCTCAATTTCAATACCGGTAAATTCTTCCACTTTGTATTTTACGTTGCTGATCAGGTTATCAGAAACGGCTATGATGCTGACACCATAAGCTACGATTACATGGAAATCAAGGGTAAGTTTGTTGTTTTTCAGGGAGACATTGATGCCTCTTGTGATACTTTCTTTTTTGAGAAGACGAACGATACCGTCTCTCATACTGATGCCAGCCATACCTACGATGCCAAAGCATTCTACGGCCACACTGCCGGCATACTGGGCGATTACTTCATTATCTATGACGATACTGCCCATGTGGGTGTTCATTGAAGAACCTTTCATATTGTGGGTACCTCCTGGTGTGAGTTTTATAATAAGATTTATAGGGTACTGCAGTTTGGGTGTTAACAAAAATTAAATGCTCGCGGTGCGAGCGCTTGTTTTTCTTCCGCTATGTTACATTATACATTGTTTCCCGGAAAAAAGAAACTATAATTTGAAAAAATAGAAAAAAAAAGAAGTATTAGGGCTTGCTTTTCTTGGGGATTTCTGTTAATATATCAATGTTGCGAGTATATCTCGCTGTTTTGGATGTGTATATTAAGCGTAAATCGCAGACGTTGAGGAGGTGTCAAGATGGCTAAATGTGATATTTGTGGTAAGGGCGTTCATTTCGGTAATAACGTAAGCCATTCTCATAGAAGAACTAACGCAATTTGGAATTCCAATGTTAAGAGCGTTAAGTGCAAGGTTAACGGCGCTGCTAAAAGAATGCACGTTTGCACTGGCTGCTTAAAGTCCGGTAAAGTAGAAAGAGCTTAATATTGTACTTACGGCATTATTAAAAGACTGTAACCGTTTTGGTTGACAGTCTTTTTTGTTATACAGAACTTCTTTCAGAATTCCCTTTTTGTGCCATCAATCCATAAAACAACAATAACCTAATAACAGCAGCAAAGCAACAATCAACAAAATTGCCAGTCTGCTGGAAATGATGATAACGATTACCATACCTATCGCCGTAAAAAATGCCATCAGTCCTATCAGCTTCCTGTTTTTCATCTGATCCTGCCCACTGCTGTTCTTGCTATTATTTTATGATGTTTAGACACAAAATGTGTTTCAAATCAGTTGTTTATCTTCCTCCATACATAACAGGCCGGAAAGTATTTTATGCCTGCGTATTCTCTTCTGATCCTTCTTTCTTGGGGAAAGCGATATCTGTCGCTTCCTCATCAGTTACCGTTGCATCTTTTTTTGTTGTAAAACGGTCTACCAAATCGGGAATCATATCCAGAATCTTTGTCATAGAATCTTGGTTTTTAATGTTCACCAGCCTTGTTGTACCATCTTTTATGACCAGTACTGCGCTGGGAGTCATTTTCCCACCCAATCCGCCTGCACCGGAAGCGGTACCTTTCTGATTGTTATTGCCTGCGCCGGCTCCTACACCGAAACTGATATCTACAAGCGGAACGATGATGGTATCTCCTACCTGAGTGGGTGTACCCACAACCGTCTTAGCTGACAAGACTGTATCCATACCACGAAGAAGAGAGTCTACCACTCCCTGAAACTGATTCTCTTTCTCTGCCATTTATTTGACCTCCCTTTTCATCATTTTGATAAAGTAACGTAATCTGTGGTCCAGAATAACTCTCAGACCATGATATACTAAAACTGCAAGGATAATATGCCCTTTCATTTTGAGCTTTCCTTCCAGAACCTTTTCTTCAAAATCCGGTGTTACTGTAAAATTCTGCCCCAAATAAGGTGAAACAATACCATAAAGGGCCATTCCGTATCCCGTTGTGTCCGGTGCTCCGGTGCCAAAACGAATTTCACCTGAAATCTTTCGCGGACGGACACTCTTTAAAATCTGCCTTGAACGAACCAGAACATGAGAGAAAAGAAGTTTTGTATCTTCTTCCTCCAACAATGCAGTATAATAATTCAGTGATTCAAAAATTTTTCTTATTTTATCACATATCTGCCTGATGGTGTATATAATCTTTTCCCATAGAGCCCAAATGCGTTCTGCTATTCCTGAATCTTTCGCGTCATCAGCCGCCTGTTCGGCAGATTGTCCGGATAAAGAATCAGACAGTGACTTATTAGCAGTCTGAGGATCGGCATTCGATTGATCTTTTGGATTGGGATGCCTATCACCGGACGCCGTCTTTTCACATTCCTTCTTTGTATCTTTCCTCTTTCCGGGCTTTTTCCCGGAATCAAAGACAGTAAAGAAAAATACTTTTACAATCACTTTTCCCGGAGAAGGATATTCATATCTCACACGAACTAAGCCAAATAGCCACGTCACACATGCCTGCAAAAAAAGGTTTTCCTCATCCTTTCTCCCCTCTGCCCGGTATGATAAAGGATAGAAAAATATCAGAACAAGCACCACAAGCAGAAAAATAAACAGAAAAAGCAGGCACCAGCCAAATATGCATAATATCTTTAAAAGGCTTCCTAACATGATAAGTACTCCCTGAGCGCACAATCGCCTCTTTCATCCAGGCATTCCTGAACGAGTTTTCTGACCATAAGAACGGCTTCCCTGTAAGTTCTTGTTACTCCAAGGACATGTATCTCACGTTCCCAATAATAAGGCTGCGCAAGCTGCCTGCTGTGAAAAAATTCTATCATATCCTTTTGGTTGCCCGCAGGTATTACAATATACACGTTTGTAAAAAAAGGCTTCTTTTTCAAATCCCTTTTGATTTGCGCCAGATCATCCTCTGTGATACTGTCACTGCGGTATAGATCATTGCGAAAACTGATCTTTAGAGACATTGATACCTCCTGCCTTCGCTTATTTAAGCGGAATGCGAATATCCGCTTGATTAAATATGGAAAAAAGCTGCGGCAATTTTCCAGCAGCTTCTATACCATCTGAGTTAATAATACTTCCGGTTCCCCCAGAGATTATTCTTCTTGAGCTCCAAATATTCATTATAGGCCTTCTCCAAAATCTGTTTTTCATTGGCAAATTTTAACAGATGATAGGCTTCATGATATTTGTAGAAACCGGAATCTACAAAGAATTCTTCTCTTTGTGGTTTGCTGTAATAACTGTCCGCCATCATAAGATACCAGTGAACTTCTTTGGCTACGGTATCCTCCGGAACCGAAAAGGAATATTCACTCTTACCGATGTATTTTATGATAGAAGCCTTGGCTCCCGACTCTTCCAGCACCTCCCGCAGGGCTGTCTCTTTATACTCTTCCCCCTGCTCTACGGTACCTTTGGGCAACACCCAACCTTCGTACTTATTCTTATAATTCTTGTACAAAAGGAGTATCTTCCCACGAAAAATTACCACACCACCACAGCTTGTTGCTTCAATCATTGCAATTCCTCCTGATTTGGTGTGTCACTATTGACTAACATAAAGTATAGTCCAATTTCAAGCATAGCGCAACTGTTTTCTTCTATTTTAGTAATTAATAATTTCCATATGCCTTACCTGTAAAATAAGCATTAAAAATTCGCTTTGCAATAGGCGCTGCATAGTCTCCTTCGGAACCTGCTCCTTCAATGATAATTGTAACTGCAATTTCAGGATCCTCTACCGGAGCAAAGCCTGTAAACCAGGCATGGCTGTCACCGTTGCTGTTATATTCTGCTGAACCGGTCTTACCGGCGGCCGTATAAATATTATTTTTAAGTGTAGTAGCTGTTCCGCTTTGGACTACTCCTGCCATCAGCTGTGTTAAAACAGAAGCTTCTTCCGGGCTCATTACTTGCCCACAACTCTCCGGTTGAAAAGCTTTGATGACCGTTCCCGCTGAACTGACCACGCGGTCCATTACGTAAGGCTTCATCATCATGCCCTGATTTGCAATCGCTGCTGTAATCATATTCAGATGAATGGGTGTAATCAATGTGCTGCCCTGACCAATGGACACCTGCATCATTTCTGCATCAGAAGTATCTGAGGATACCACTACGGAACTTCTGGAATGTGAAAGCCCCAATGGAAGACTGCTGTTGAAATAGAAGGTATCCAACGTTTCACCAAATCGATTACGGTCAAGTGTCATTCCAATATTAGCAAATGAGGAATTACAGGATTTCGCAAAAGATTTTGCAAGATCTACGCTTCCGTGTTTCATTCCGTGGTAACAGCTGATCTTGCGATCAGTTATTTTATATGCGCCCGTGCATTCATAGTGATACTGATCATAGTCTGTGGGATTTTCCCGAATATATTCCAATGCCGTCAAAATCTTAAAAGTAGATCCCGGAGGATACAATCCCTGGGTGGCTCTGTTTACCAGGACAGAACTCTGAGAATTATTGACAAGCTTTTCCCAGATATCTGTTATCTTATTAGGATCGAAATCAGGCTGTGATACAAGCGCCAGTATTTTGCCGGTCTTAACTTCTGTAACTATCACGGCACCTTTGTAAATACCCATTTCATCGCTGGCAACTTCCTGAAGCTTTACATCCATCGTTGTATAAATGGTATCACCAGGATTCTTTTTTCCGGCGAGATCATTGGCGGCCTTTTCCGATAACGGTGAATTGCTGTTGATCAGATAATAATTTCCAAGTGCCTCCACGCCCATCTTTCCATTTGCAGCATATCCAACGATATGGGAAAACAAACTGCCGTAAGGATAATTTCTGGTCTCATTTTCTTCCTCATCAAGACTGGTTTCGGCAAGTACCTCGCCATCTTTAGAAAGGATCGTTCCTCTGTAATTGCGGGACAGCAGTATTTCCTGACGGGAATTATAACTGTTGTTGATCATCTCCTGTTTACTTGTGGCAGTAAAATAACTCAGATATCCGATCATTGCTACAAAAAGCAGTGTAAAGAGCCAGGTGGAATAGACGATGACATTATTGTGATGCTTTTTCTTTTGAGGCTTTTGTGCTTTTTTCGACAATCTGCTTCTCTCCTTCCTTTTTGGATCCTTTCATGGACAACGCCTGAACAATGAAGAACATAATCATGGTAGTCATAACTGAACTGCCGCCATAACTGACAAAGGGCAGTGTGACACCTGTCAGCGGAATGAACTTGATTCCACCTCCCACCGTCAGGAAAATCTGAAAGATATACATGATGCCCAGTCCGCTTACAAGCAGCTGATGAAAACGATCCTTTTGCCGGACGGCATTATCCATCATCCTGACAAAACAGCTAAGGCACATTAGGATAAGACAAATGCCAAAGACAACACCCAGTTCTTCACAAATAGACGAAAAGATAAAATCTGCCTCAACGTACGGAATTGCTGATGGATTTCCCTGATACAGCCCCATTCCAAACCAGCTGCCGCTTCCGATAGCAAATAATGATTGTGTAATCTGATATCCCTGATTATCAATATAAGACCAGGGATCCTGCCAGGCCAGTACTCTCACCTTTACATGATCGAATACGAAATAAGCCCCTACTGCTGCTAAACATCCCGCTGCCAGCCCTGTCAGCAGATAACGGAAGTCTTTAGAAGCTGCAAATACCAAAAACAGGTAAGCTACAAAGAAAATCAGAGCACTGCCCAGATCTTTGGACAACACAAGAATCATTACCTGAATCCCGGCCAGCAAGGTGGTGACTGCAATTTTCTTAAAAGATATATCCTCCCAAAGAGCCGCAGCAACAAAGAAAACAAATAATATCTTTACAAATTCAGATGGTTGGAAAGTCACTTCATGAACTGTAAAGGAAATCTTAGAGCCGTGAGTAACTTCTCCAAGAATTAGTACACCCCCAAGGAGAAGAATTCCAACTGCAGCGTAAATCCAGGTCAGCTTCTTCCAAAAAGAAAGCCGATTCAGTAATAATGGTACAAACATTGCCAAAGCAAAGGAAATAATGACAATCACATATTGTTTCAACGCTTTCTGAAACGATAATCTTGAAATCATACAAAATCCCACACCGAGAAGCATACACATATGATTCAGCAGGAGTCTGTCACAATTCTCATAAATAAGAGGCATGATGTTCACAGCTACAAAAATAAATACTTGTACAAAGGCATAGAAAAACACATAATCCCGATTCCGCGATACAAGTGCAAGGTCAACGAACATCAGAAACTGAATGATAAAAATGTACAGACTCTGCCTGATATAGATTCCGTTTTTCCGTTTTATTCTATGACTGAATACGATGAAGCTTTCCAACGTATAAAGAGCCATAAAAAATGCAATTGTATATTTAGACAGTTCTGTTACATATTCTTGAATATAAGTCAGCATAATCATTCCACTCCGCGTTTCTCGTGACCGGTTGTATACTCCGTATAAGGCAGATTTGCGTTTTCCCCATTAATGACGTTCAAAAAGTATTCCATGATCTCAAGGCTCGTCCTGTAATCCTCCACAGTAAAATCCAGGCGATAAGCAGCAGAAGTTTTCCACTTATCAAGTGACATATGCAGAGAAAGAGGGACACTATTATATATGATATTCATGCAGTGCATACAGTTGGCAGCCACCGGAAACTTCTTCTGGTATCTGTCAGAAAGCTGTGTCAAACCGGATCCTTCTGTCTGTTTCAGGCACTTCCCGGTAGTCTTAAAAACACAGTTGGCAGTGACCATCATAGGAATATGGCCGTAGATAATCTTCTCCGGAACAATGGAGCTATTTTCGGAAAGTACGGTAAGCAGCATTCTTTGCTCGCCTGCATTCAGTTCCCATGGCAAACAAAAAGAATCCAGCCTGTCACTCCAAAAATTAAGCGTTTCCTGATTCCAGATATAAAATCCGGCATCGGAGGTGATTTTACCGGCATAATGATTCTGTACCAGGTAAGCATAACCCTCCAGAGAACGAATCATGCAACCTGTAAAAATACCCTCCTCTGTAAGAAGCTTCAGAAGTCTTTCCATATAATGATTATCTGCTTTTCTTATAATGTAGGGAAGCGCCGCGAAAATTTGTGTCTTTCCGGCAAGACCTTCCAAAAGTTTCAAGGCTTTCGTGTTCTGTAAAAGTAAGATGTCACCATCTACATACAATCTTCTGACACCTTGTTTTTGACCATAGCGATCAACTAATTCTGCTGCAGCTTTCAACTGATCAAATGTGCGCACGGCCAATGTTATCCCGTCTTCATAGTTTCTATTGCGACCACTCTCATGTTTATTAATTATGGGAACGTCTGAAAAGATGTGCCGGGGAGCTGCTGTCCTTCTCCAACACAATCCATATCCTTCTATCAGGCTATTCTCAAGTATGTTCACCGCATTTCTTCTAAGCTCATTCAATGCTTTTAAAGGATAAAATGCCTCTTCATCAAGCTGTATAAAGATGTTTTGGGCTGCAAAAGATGTCTCTCCCAGTTTCTTTAACTGTTTTTCTACATTTTCCTTTGTAACAGGCTGCTTTTGTGCAGGCACAACAATATCTCCGTGTACGGTCGCAGAATACTCTCCGCATACAAGTGTAATGGCAGCAGGTGTTCCTATGTGAAATTCTCCGTAAATATCAATCCTTCTATGTGGCTTCTGCTCCAGGAAATCCTGACGGACCCGCTTCAGGAGTTCCTCATCGTTCCCACTATAGGCAGGACTTTTTAATGTAATCATATCGGCACCGTTGTGCTTATGATAATAGCCGTCCTGGCGCTCACTTCTGATGTACAGACCGGACAGCTCTTTAAGTTCAGAGGCTGTCACTTGAAACTTTTGTGGATTTTTATAATATCTGTCTATTACCCTGCGATAAATGGCTGTAACACCGGCTGCATATTCTGCTTTTTTCATCCTTCCTTCAATCTTGAATGAGTCGATGCCGGCCCGAATGAATTCCGGAATATGTTCGACCGTACACATATCTTTCAGACTCAAGGGATAACATTCTTTTGCATCTTGCTTCTTCTTTTTCCCATTTTCTACTGTATATGGCAGTCTGCAGGGTTGGGCACATCTTCCACGGTTCCCGCTTCTTCCTCCCAGAATGCTGCTAAAGAGACATTGTCCGGAATAACAGTAGCACATTGCCCCGTGGATAAAGGCTTCGATTTCTAATCCGGTATTCTGCTTAATGGATTCGATTTCCTCAAGACTCAGCTCTCTTGCCGGCACAATACGGCATGCCCCAAGTTCTTTCATCCAGGCAGCACCATAAGATCCTGTCAAAGTCATCTGTGTACTTACATGAAGCTCCATATCCGGGAAATGTTCTTTCAGATACAGGAATACACCCAGATCCTGAATTATGACGCCATCCAGGCCGGCCTCATAAAAGGGCAGGATATAATCATACAATTGATTCCACTCCTTGTCTTTCACAAGAGTGTTCACCGTCAAATAGACTTTCCTTCCCCAGATATGAGCATATCGAATACACGATACCAGTTCCTCCGTAGTAAAGTTGTCTGCATACGCCCGTGCACCAAACTTATCGCCTCCCAGATATACAGCATCTGCGCCTGCATGTATGGCACCGTAGAAAGCCTCCTTATTTCCGGCTGGTGCCAACAATTCTACCTTCTTTTTCGAAGTCTCATTCAAATTGTTTTCTTTCATATAAATTTCCTCTATTGGAAAGGCTGCCCGTTTGACGGACAGCCTTGTTCATAGTTATTTGACTGTATGGTTATTCTTAGAATCATTTCCTTTACTATCTTTTTTCGCCTGCTTTGCCGCATTCTCAGCATTTTCCAGACGAATCTGACTGGAAATCAACTCATGCTTCAAGTCATAAAGTTCTTTCTCCTTTGTCTGGAGTTCCTCCTCCAATAAAGAAATCTGCTTCTTTGCCTTGAAATAATCATCAGCTACATTCAACTGAAGCAATACATTCTGAGTATCCAGAGGTAATCTTCGGAAACTGTCGATTTTACTGTATTCATTTATTTTGTTATTAATATAAGATGCTACCTTCTGCAGGTATTCTTCACTTTCATAACCACTTAAAGTATAAACTTTACCGTTGATGATTACTTCCGTATCTGTTTTCGAAGACATACTGGTTACTCCTATCCGCCCGAAAGGCTTCGGGGCTTAATTGTGCTCTTTTATAAATTATATCCCAGATACTGATAGGTGGCAAGCTTTATTTTCTGTGTTTTGTAAATTAACTGCCCATGACATTCCTGTACCGGGACTCAGTTTATAGAATCCATGCCCAAATGAGTGTATGCAAGTTGAGTAACGACCCGGCCTCTGGGGGTGCGGTTGATCAGTCCGTTTTTGATTAAATAGGGTTCGTATACATCTTCGATGGTTCCGGCATCCTCGCCGATGGCAGCGGCAAGAGTGTCCAGGCCCACGGGTCCACCGCTGAACTTCTGGATCATGGTGATCAGGATGTTTCTGTCGATGTGGTCAAGACCAAGCTTGTCTACATCCATCATATCCAGAGCTGTTTTGGCAACCTCCTCTGTGATCATGCCGTCATATTTTACCTGGGCAAAATCCCGGACACGCTTCAGGATGCGGTTGGCCAGTCGAGGGGTGCCACGGCTTCTTTTGGCCATTTCCAGTGCCCCTTTCTCATCGACTTCTACGCCAAGAATCTTAGCAGAATGGATGATTATCAATTTCAATTCCTGAAGTGTGTAGAAATCCATATGATAAAGCATCCCAAACCTGTCACGCAGTGGTGCAGTCAGAAGTCCTGCTCTCGTTGTGGCGCCTACCAGCGTAAACTTAGGAAGGTCAAGACGAACAGAACGCGCTGTAGGCCCTTTTCCTATCATAACATCAATACAGAAGTCTTCCATTGCAGGGTAAAGAACCTCTTCTACCTGACGATTCAGGCGGTGAATCTCGTCTATGAACAGTAAATCGCCCTCTTCCAGATTATTCAGGATAGCAGCCATTTCTCCCGGCTTTTCAATGGCAGGACCACTGGTCACTTTCAAGTGTACCCCCATCTCATTAGCAATAATGCCAGCCAGAGTAGTCTTGCCCAGTCCGGGCGGTCCGTAGAAAAGCACGTGATCCAAGGCATCCTTTCTTAATTTGGCGGCTTCTATATATATCTTGAGGTTCTCCTTTACCTTGGATTGACCAATGTAGTCATCAAGTACCTGTGGTCTGAGAGAACCCTCTATTTTCACATCTTCTTCCGTAAAATTGGTTTCTATCATTCTTCTGGCCATGATCAATAATCCTTAAAAAATTTTCTTCAAAGCGGCTTTTAAAATAGTACCTGAATCCATTTCATCAATATTTTCAATGGAATTAACGGCTTTAAGACTTTCGGCCTGTCCGTATCCAAGGGAAACAAGTGCTTCCACAGCTTCTCTCTTCTGATCGGTATCAGCAACTACGCTTCCGCCCTGGGAAATGATTTCTTTGCCGATAGAAGTATCTTCCATGGTAATTTTGCCTTTCAGTTCCAGAATCAGGCGCTCAGCAGTTCGTTTACCAATACCGGGCGCTTTCGAAATAGCTTTCACATCTCCCGACATAATCGCAAATCTCAGAGAATCCGTATCCATAACAGACAAGATGGCCTGCGCCCCTTTTGGACCGATGCCGCTTACAGTAATGCAAAGCTTGAACAATTCCAGTTCGTCTCTGGTCAAAAATCCATAAAGCTGAAAAGTATCTTCCTTAACCAACGTATAAGTATAAAGCTTCACAAGCTCTCCTGCGCCGGGAAGCCTGCCTGCTGTATCAGCTGAAATCTTAACGTTATATCCTATGTCATGGACATCTAATACTACATTGTCTTCCGATATATCTTCTACAATCCCTTTAATGTATGCAATCATTTTCTAATAAGGCAGCCTGCGTAGGCTGCATCTCCTTTAAGTAGCTTACAACTATCATACCAGAACAAATGTTTTTATGCAACCTTTTTCCATGACTTTTCAAACCTATTATCTGCAGTTTTTCTTTACTGAATTCGGGTTAAATGTCAGCCTTCAACTAAATTGCTGCCTTCTTTCTTGAGCAGCTTCCTGTACACGATGAGAAAGCATATGAAATGCACAGAAAATGTAAGTGCCCAGCTGATGGGATATGACCAGTAAAGACATTCAAGTGTGTTAACACTGCGGAAGATCGTTGCAATCCATATAACACGAAACGCGCATGCGCCGGTTAAAGACACCAGCATTGGCATAATGGCATACCCCATACCGCGAAGGGAACCTACCATGGTATCCATCATACCACAAAGAAAATAAGTTACAGATATAATACCAAGACGTCTTATACCGATTTGGATTACTTGCGGATCTGTAGAATACAATAGCAATAGCTTATCGGCAAATAGATAGACCAAATTTCCAAAAACTAATCCCACTATAATTACAATTACCTGAGATATCGCAAATATTTTGCCAATTCTCTTGTATTTCATAGCGCCATAATTCTGTCCTGTAAAGCTTATTGATGTCTGATATAAGGAGTTCATGGCAGTATAAACAAAGCCTTCCAGATTGGAAGCTGCGGTATTCCCGGCCATAGCTATGGAACCGAAAGAATTTACTGAAGACTGGATCAATACATTGGATACGGAAAATAGAGCCCCTTGCAGTCCGGCCGGTATACCAATCTGTATCATCTTAATCAGCTTGTCCGGATGAATTTTAAGTGCCCTAAGATTCAGTTTATAATCACTATCTGTCTTAATAAGACATCTGATAACAAGTAATGCTGATATAGCCTGAGAAATAACGGTAGCTAAGGCAACACCCGCAACACTCATATGAAATACAATTACAAAAAACAAGTTCAATACAACATTAACCACACCTGAAATCATCAGATAATATAATGGACGTTTGGTATCTCCCACTGCCCTTAAAATAGCACTTCCGAAGTTATAAGTCATCATTACCGGCATGCCGCAGAAATAGATTCTCATATACAATATGGACATATCGATGACATCATCAGGTGTTCCCATGAGCTGTAAAGCAGGCTTTGCCAAAATCCATCCGGCCACTACCAGGAACAATCCGCTCACAATTGCTGTGGCAATTGCAGTGTGTACCATAGTACTCAAATCTTTCTTGAGACCTGCACCGTAAAATCTTGCTACCAGCACATTTGCACCTACGGACAAACCCATAAAAATATTTATCAGCAGATTAATGAGAGAACTGGTGCTTCCTACCGCTGCCAGCGCCTCACTTCCTGAAAATCTTCCTACCACGACAATATCTGCGGCATTAAAAAACAGCTGCAGGATACCTGACAGCATCAGCGGAATGGCAAAGACAAGCATCTTTCCAATCAATGGGCCATTACACATATCAATTTCATACTTGTTCTTTTTCGTTGTCACTTTACTATCCATGGTAATAAAAGCCTCCTTCTTTTGTATCGGACTTAATAATCAAGCTATGTTCATGCTACCACAAAAAGAAGCCTTCCGCTATGTTTCTTACATACAAATTTAACAGATTTTCATTGTTCAAATTAGATATATCTTACAAAATATTAAGAAGGCAGCGGGAATCTTCTCGCTGCCGCTAAGACATTATTTAATTCATGCTCTTCGATGCCATGTCGTAGTTACTTTGAACAAATCTCCGTCCATTTCTACTGTCAGCTTACCGTTCTGAAGTTCTGTAAAGCTTTTTGCGATAGCCAGCCCCAGACCGCTTCCTTCGGTATTGCGGGAAGCATCTCCCCTGACGAAGCGGTCCGTCAGTTCCTCAGGGCTTACCTGAATCTCCTGGGCGGAGATATTTTTCAGTGTGATTGATACGGTCTCTTCTGTTACGGTTGCGTTTACATATACTCTTGTGCCGGGAAGTGCGTATTTTGCAATATTGCCGAACAGGTTTTCATAGATGCGGAATGTCTTCTGACTGTCAAGTGGCAGTATGACCTTTTCCTCCGGCAAAAGCATCCGCACCTCCAACTTGGCAGCTTCCAGCTTCTCCGACATTTCCAGCTTTGCCTGCTTTACAAGATTAATGATGTCCACATCCATAATATCCAACTTTACAGTCTTGGAAGTAGCCTTGCTGATTTCAAACAAGTCTTCAATCAGAACTTTAAGCCTCAATGATTTTCTCTCCAGCGTATCCAGATATTCCTTTTTCTGCTCTTCTGAAATATTCTCATCCTTTAAAAGACCGATATAAGTAATGATTGCAGTTAACGGGGTCTTTAGATCATGAGATACATTGGTAATCAGCTCTGCTTTCATATGCTGGCTCTTCACTTCCTCTTCCACCGCCTTTTTAAAGCCTTTCTGAATCCTGACGATTTCCGGGCGAAACGGTTCGAAGACGCCCAGATCTTCATGAATCATCACGTTTAAATTGCCCTGAGCGATCTCATTGGTGGCAGTTAAAAGAATTTCATATTTTTTCTGCAGGCCGCTGACATATTTTTTCAGGATAAAGTACAGCAAAATCGAATATACGACGGTCATAGCGAAGCCTGCTACCCACATGGAACTGATGATGAACAGTACAAT
Source organism: Lachnospiraceae bacterium (assembly GCA_017465845.1). GTDB lineage: Bacteria > Bacillota > Clostridia > Lachnospirales > Lachnospiraceae > Acetatifactor. Next base: position 24,504 of record JAFTVH010000074.1, read on the forward strand.
ACCATTGACTAATACGATCTTGATGATCATCTTTTTCGCATTTGAGGTCAGGTCAATGTGAGTCAGCTCGTGATAGAACGCGCTGATTTTCCTTTTCAAAAAGGGAAAAATCTGATAGAAGAACCACCTCTTTTTTACATATCCCCAAATGCCTCTTTCCCTTGCTTCACGTACACAAATGCCGACCAGCCATGCCAGGCTGTACAATAGCATTAAGAACAGGAAATTTGCCAGATTTACTGCAAGCCTGGCCAACCACATAGGAAGAAGACCGGACATATTCTGAGCTGCCTGATCCGTAGCATTTTCCACTGCCATACTAACGACGGTGGAGCCGATTCCAAACAGGAACATGACAAGCGTTGCAGACAGTTCCAGGGGAAGTCGGCAGAACCAATGTTCCTCCCAAGGCTTTGCTTTCCCGTAGAGCGGCAGAAAAATACCAAGTAAAAATAGGAAGGAGGCAAAAAAAATATAAATACTTCCGCATCCTGCCTGAGAAAATGCACGATAAGTGCTATAGTAGGAACTGCCATATCGATTTATTGTCTGAAGATTGCTCCTGGTTTCCCCGGTCATAGCATAAGTAATCTCACAGTTTACAGGTGGTTGCCGTTCTGTATACTCATCTATATATTCCAGATACTGAGAATTACCGGATTGAGTGACACCTCTATCACTCGGCAGCCTGTTTCCGGGACGTGAAATTTCGGAAGCATATTTTCGGATCATATCACTATCTTCTCCCTGTACAGATTCAATAGTGACATTTCCGTTCTCATCATAGCGAAACTTCAGATAAAAATAATAGTCTTCATTTGACATCTTCTGCTTGCCGGAATTGGTGATGAACTTGCCCGTTTCTGTATCAAGAATATAGTAATCGTAAGCATTATTCAGATCACTGAACTGATTCTCCAGACTTGAAAAATAGCTTTGAATTCCTTCCAGTCCCTGCTCGATTTCTCTGTATGTCTCATACAGATCAGCTTCGTCCGCATCGAACTCCACCTCATAATCGTTATAGATGTAAGAATGATATGCTTTTAAATCAATATTGCGGAAAGCTTCATCCAGGCTGTAGTACAGATCCACATAATCCACCTGAGTCTGATGCTCCAGATTGTATAAATCCCTATATAACAGCTGGTTGTTGCTGTACAGCCAGGAAATATTGCTTTCTGTCTCTATCGGATTCTCAGTATAAGAAGATGCCCTCGTCAAAAACATGTCATAAAGAGACATGAATATTATTGAGAAAACAGCTGCTATGACGATCCCTTCTATGAGCCAGCCCCATTTTACTTTATTTTTCATACAAAATACTCCTGTCATTGTCGCTCAATCTTATATCCTACTCCCCAGACCACCTTCAGGTATTTGGGATTTTTCGGATCGATTTCGATCTTTTCACGGATATTGCGCACATGTACCATAATGGTATCGGTGTTCACTGCTTTCTCATTCCAGATACGCTCGTAAATTTCATCGGCAGAAAAGACTCTCCCGGGATTCTTGATCAAAAGCTGTACAATCTTAAACTCCATAGGTGTCAGCTTAACCGGTTCTCCGTCTACAGTGACTTCAACGGTATCTTCATTCAGTTCCAGACCGCCGATGGTATGTATATGATCGTTCCTTTTCTCATCGTTCACTGCGGAAAGATATTTGGAATATCTTCTCAAATGGGAATTGACTCTGGCAAGCAGTTCCAGCGGTGTGAAAGGCTTGGTCACATAATCATCTGCCCCCATATTCAGTCCCATGATCTTATCTACTTCCTCTGATTTGGCGGAAAGCATGATTACCGGAAATTCATGCTCCTGCATCCTCAGCTTCATTAACATCGTCACGCCGTCCATGACCGGCATCATAATGTCAACGATTGCCAGATGAATCTCATTACCGGCAATTATTTCCAGCCCTTCCTTACCATTGGCCGCTTTATAAACCTGATACCCCTGATTGCGCAGGTAAATCTCGATTCCGTCTCTGATTTCTTTATCGTCTTCCACTATTAAAATATGATATTGCCGTTCCACTGTAACGTCCTCGCTTTTCTCGTAAGTTTCCTATTGTGCAGCCCATACGCCGCAATAACTTTATTATAAAGGGATACGGCTCTTCTGGCAACAGCTTCTTCGTGGTAATGTGCTGTGCTTTTTGCAAGGCACTCTACCGAAATGGGAACACCTCCGATAAAGGGTTTGTAATTATTGGTCATTAATGCTATGTTCATAGATACCCCCTGTCAATTTGCTGGTCTTAGTATAGAGGAAACGGATTAAAAAGATGCACAGAAAAAAAGAAAGAAATTCTAAAGAAAATCTTTCTTTTTGTGAAAGGAATATTAGCTATGCATTGCGGGTTCCATTGATAAGCAGGTACAATGAGTAACTTAAAGTTCTTCAATTTTACAACTGTGCTTTTTAGATATTTTGTCGTAAGCGATTCCAACTGCCAAAATCTTACCTGTATATTTAGGTTCTGATCCCATTTTTCCTGAAAATTTCAAAGCGTACTTTTTAGATTTAATTTGTTGTATTGCTTCTTCCGGGGTGCGGTCAACTTTCAATTCCAGAATAATGCAGACTGCTGTCCTGTTTTCGGGATAAAAAATAAAGTCAACATATCCAATTCCGGCCTTATCTTCTCTTTCAATCCTATAATGATCTCTGGCCGCAAGATATACCAAATTCACTACTGCTGTCAAATCGGTTTCGTTATTGTAACTCAAAAGAGGAATCTCTGTATTATGGGCATATTCCAAAATTTCAAGCATAGTGGCAATGTCTTTATTCAGCGTAGCTCTGAGCATTCTGTCAGAGTCTTTTGCCAAACGGTATATATATCCCAATGACGATTCTTTCTTAAGCATATCGCAGAACTTATCCATAAGTTCTTTATTTGGTATAAAGACACAATCGTTTTCATAACTGAGAAAGCCATAAACCACCATTGCAGAAAAAATTTCTTCTTTTGTTGACAGATTCATGGATGTTGCAGCATACTCACGGACTTTAGATTCTACAGGCCTTCCGGATATCATCAATGCAAGATCATCACGCACATCATCAACATTTTTCTCAATGTAATAAAAAATCTCATCATAGGGACCGGAACTGGTCCAGTAATTTCCAAGATTATTATTCGTTAGTGATGCAACTACCGAACGTGGGTTATATACTCTTTCACCGGAACGTGTATGATAACCGTCATACCATGTTCTTAGGCCTTCTCTCGTTACTTTAGGTTCCTCACAGATTATAAGATATTTTTTATATAAATGATCAACTTCTGTCTCAGTAAAGCCAAAATCACCACTAAATCTTTCTTCAGAAGCCATTGTGTATTCTAAGAACATATTTAGTTCGGAGCCGCTTGAATATTTGGCAATAGGAAGAATTCCTGTCATATATGCTAATGAAACATATGCCTTTCCTTTCAGCAGGTTACTAAGAAACTCTACATATGACATCTTATCTTTTTCAGTTACAAATTCTCTATGAAATATATAGTCCCATTCATCAAGGACAAAAATAAAACGCACGTCGGGATTTTTCAGGTTAATACTTTTAAGGATATCCCAAACCGCATCTGTCTCATCTATTTCAACATCAGGATAAGCATGAATCAAATCCTTGATAAGTTTGTCTTCAATTCGCTCAATGTATTGCTCATAAGTCGTACATTTCCTGGGTAATTCATTAAGCGTGATATGAATCACAGGATAGCTGTTCAGGTTATGACGATATTGCTTGTCTTTAGCTATATGCAAATTATCAAAAATATCTGAAGAATCACACGCTTCTGAAAAGAAAGATACAATCATATCTGCCATCACTGTTTTACCAAAACGCCTAGGTCTTGTGATGCACACATAATTACTGCCCTGGTTTGCAAGAGGGATTAATTCTTTCAGGATATCTGTTTTATCAACAAAATATGGTTTCATGGTTTCATCTTTGTACAGTGTGTATGCAGTTGTACTGTTTAAATAGAAGCCCATATAATCTCCTTTCAGTCG
>JAFTVH010000075.1 GCA_017465845.1 Lachnospiraceae bacterium
GGGCAGTGGAACTTAGGGAAACTGTCCCCCAATGAGTACTATACGTACATAACAACAGGAAAAAATCCACTATCAATAAACGGATAGTTCTTTGGGTATAAAGTGTATTACAAAAATGTCCTTGACATGGGGTACACTTTAAAAATTACATAGTTAAATAACAGTGAATTTGAAGAAATTTTGACATGGCACGAGGAAAAAAATGTATATGTCCAAATAAGTGGATTAGCATCACAGGACCGTACAACTGTTGCTTAATCCTGATGAAAAAAGAGCCACATCTCAATTTATAGAAAATAATGCTTTATCATAGTCTCCACAATGCTGGAATCTAATGGCTGGTCTTTCGTCTCATAAGTGGTAAGCAACTGCAAGGAAGGGTATATTTCGTTAGCTGTATAAAGCTGGAGTTTGGAAAATGTTTTTCTTTGATAAGTTGGGTTATCCATCATCCCGAAATGTTCCCAGTAGAAAATCTGCCCGGTTTGTGGATGGCGGATGGTAAAGTCAGGAAAAATAGTGACATCTCCCAATTGCAGGGCACATTCATATCGAAAAGGAACTTTGTGAACATGCAGAAGCATGGCAATAATGGCTTCGGATTTGGAACGGACCAAAATTCCGGAACCGGTCTTATGAATGAGCTGTTCAGGATAGTTTTCATTATGCTCATAAGGGGAATTCATCCAATCTTGTAGTTCCCGGGAGGATGGAGCGAAAAAGGGAGAAAGCAGTTCGGAATATCCTGAATTGTCAGAAAGTAATTGTAGAGCTCGGCTGTCAGCGGTGTGGTGGCGTAGATAAAAATCAATGGCTTTTTGTTCATGAAGCAAATCGTCTGCTTGTAAAGACAAGTATTTCTTAACGGCTAATTGTTCTGCAAGCTTTCGGCTTTTCCTGGGGATATAAGTGCTGGTGTGACCATCACTCCGAAGCCATTTAACGTAGTCTCCGTTGCGTATACAGATAAGTTTTCCATCCGGCAACTCACGGATCCTGTTTTGAAGAGACGTAATTTCCTGTTCTAAGCGTTGCCGCTCAGAGCACATTTTAGAGTAAAGCGTAAATATCAAACCTCCTTTATCATGTTATGTAACTATTAAATCATATTTTATGTAAAGATACAATAATTATTTTGCAAAGTATTTCTTGATAAATAACAGCAGGAAAATTCCCATAAGAGGGAACAATGCCGCCGTCAGCATCCCGACTTTCATCCCAATCTGCTCCGTAGATAAAGCGAGTATGGTACTAAGCTGTGCAGCCCAATCACTGACCGACACCTTATCCACGATCACACCTAACAGCTGAGGCGCAACAGAAGCACCGAAATCTCCGCCGGCTGCCATCAACGCGTAAGCAACGACGCCGGGATTAGGAATTTTCTCCTCCATCAAAATTAAGGTCCCGGGCCACAGCATAGAAGTAAAGCACCCGATTAACACGCAGGATAAAAAGGAAAAAATGATATTTTCAGAAAGTCCGATAATGAGGTAACATGCAGTGGAACCAATCATACCCCAGAGTAATACAGTGGAGATATTGCGACCGTATTTTGCATACAATGTTCTGACAGAACCCAAAAGTATGGCAAATAATGCCATGCCGAAGATATCTCCCAATGATTTCGGGATTTGCAGGGTACTTTCCATATAACTGGAAATCCAGTTCGCCATTGTGTTTTCAGCAGCACTTCCGAGAAAAATGCATCCCATGCACAGTGCAAGTCCTACATTTCTTTTCCCTACTTCACCGGAATGATTATCCTGGGAAATATTCATCTCGGGCATAGGTGAGGTGGCGAAAAGATAGGAGGCTACCAGAGGAAACAATGCCAGAAAAACAGTCAGGTACATCCAGTTTTCTCTGCCGAACAGAGTCAGGAAGATTGTACTGATCACAACGACTGTAAACACACCCCATGCATAAAGAGAATGAAGCATGCTCATATCTTTCTTAGGATGTTCGGAAGGAAGAGCAGCAATCAAGGGGCTTATTAACACTTCGCAAAGTCCTGCCGCTATAGAAAAGACGACCGTGCCGATCAACAGCCCGGCATAAGCATACTGTGGCAGCAAACTGGGGACGATTGCATAAATAAACAATCCGGCAGAGGTCAGCAAAGGCATTACCTTAACTGTTTTGTGAATATTAAAATATTTTGCAAAAAAGCTGAAGATCAAATCGATAGACAGCTGCGTACAGAAATTCACCAACACCAGGGTACCCAGCAAGGTATAAGAGATGCCGTACATATCCCGGAAGGTCACGAACAATAGCGGTGGCAGGCAGAAAACAGAGGACATCGAAAGGTAAGCAAAATAGCAGGATAACTTTGTTCTTGTATAATTTATAGGCGTTGACATCTCGTTCTTTTCTCCTTTTATCTGAAATCAGCATCTGCCCGGTAGTTTGGCAGATGAATAAATCTTAATCATCCAAATGTTACCACGCAGAAATCTAAAAGTAAATATTGAAACTGTTATAATTGTAAAGACCAAAAAAGCATGGTAAAATAGGTACAAGATTTCAAACGATACAAAGAGGACGAAGCCATGTTTACCTATGAACAAAAGAAATTCTTGAATCCTCAGGAAAATGTAAATATCATTTATTACCATCATGACAGAACATGTGAGATTCACGTCCACGAATTTGTAGAATTGATCTTCATTGCAGAAGGGACGGCGACTCACTATATTGATGGGGAAAAATACGATACGGAGCCGGGGGACCTGCTTTTTGTAAATTACAGTCAGATCCATGCGTTTGAGGTGGGAGAGAATTATCAGTATTATAATTTCCTGTATGTTCCGGAATTCTTCAGTGAGGAATTGATCAACTCAGAGAATATATATGAGATTTTTGAGATTTCTCTGTTTCGGGAATTCAAGGATATCAGATCGATTCAGACCCAGATGGTCCGTTTTCGGGGAAATGAATTCTTAGAAATCAGAAAGCTTGCGGAAGATATGTACAGGGAATTCAGGCAGAAGGAGATGGGCTATCGGTCGGTGCTAAACGGCTACAGCAGAGTACTTTTCTCTAAAATCCTGCGGAAGCTGAAGTGCGAAGAGGTGGATTCTCAGGTGCAGACATGCATCAACCGGCTCACTGCCGATCTGCTTACCTATATCGATTCCAGGTGCTTTGAAAAGATATCCCTGAAAGAAATTGCGGAGAAGACTTTCTATAATCCATCCTATCTCAGCCGTATGTTCAAGAATCAGTATGGCATCGGTCTCTCGGAGTATATCAAGGAGAAAAGGATGGAGGAGGCAGCAAGGCTTCTGGCAAATAGTGATTTGAGTAATGAAGAGATTATGAGTAGGGTGGGGTATGCTGACAGGAAGCAGTTTTATAAAGCTTTTAAGGAAAGCTATCATCAGACACCGGCGGAATTTCGTAAGAACCGTTAATAGAAATAGTTGAAAAAAGGGCAATCAACTGCTCCCTGTCTACTTGACAGGGAGCAGTTTGAAATTTAGTACGACAGTTTTTTTCTAATCTCCAAGAACCGTAACTTGCAATTTCTGGAATTTTTCTGAAATGTTTGGACTCGATTTCCCGGATATTGTAAGATATTATAAAAGTGGTATGCTATACATAGAAACAGGAAGGATGATAAAGATGCTGAAGATGATAATTGCGGATGACGACGAGATTATTCGCAGCAGATTGGTAAATAGAATCGACTGGACTGCCATAGGCTATGAGATTGCAGACCAGGCGGCAGATGGCAGGGAACTTCTTGAAAAAACAAAGGAACTGAAACCTGATGTGGTACTGACAGACATTAAGATGCCTTTTATGAGCGGCATCGAATTCGTAGAAGAGATCAAGCGCAGTCAGTTGAAGACAGAAATCGTGGTGATCACCGGCTATGCTGAGTTCGAATATGTGCATAAATTGCTCCACCTGGGTGTGTACGGTTATATTTTGAAGCCCCTGGATAAGGAAGAACTTAAAGAGTGCATGCGTAAGCTCTATGAGAAAGTCATGCACAGTAAGAAAGTGGAAAAGCTTTTCAAGAAGGAACTCCGGGCTGGGGAAAAAACGGAAGACTATACCTTGCCTGGACCCAAGAAAAGAGAATTTATCGAAACATTCCTGAAAAATAAGCAGGATGAGACAATGGTGCTTTTAGGTGCTATCCACCAGGATATGCTTGAAAAGTCAGTTTTACCCGACAAAATGCAGCAGTGCTATATGCACCTGTTCAACGGCATTTACAGGGCCTTAAAGGAAGAAGACAAGGTGGATAATGAGATCAAGAGTCTGATGCTTACCTTGTTTGAGGACTTTTCTGAACTGAAAGAAGAGCAGGAGCTGCTTGATTTTGCCGGCTCCCTGATAGAACGGCTATTTGGGCGCCTATGCAAAATAGAAGATGAGAAAGCCAACATACATTTGCAGAAAGCTCTAAGCTACATAGATAAACATTTTGCCGAGAATCTCACCATGGCAGAGGTGGCCAATCGCATTGGTGTCAGTTATGGCTATTTAAGTTATATCCTCAACGAAAGTGTGGAAGGTGGCTTTGTGCGGATTCTCAGAAACCGGAGAATGGAGGAATCCAAGAAACTTCTTACGCAGACAGATTACAAAATATATGATATTGCAGAGCGGGTAGGCTTTGCGAATTCCAGATATTTCAGTACCATGTTCTATGCAGACATAGGTATGACACCGGCGGAATACCGGAGAAAGAATTTTAGAGAAAAAGATGAAAAAAATTAGGGAGATACGAGGAAAACATACCATTAAGGGGAAGATTTTAAAAGTTTCATTAGCCACCCTGCTGACCTATGCGGCAGGTCTGATCCTGATCATTGGCATCATCTTTCCCAAGAATTATATAGAGCTTCAAGAACAGCTGAACCTGGATATTCTCATGAATGCCAATCAGAACTTTTCTGAGATGCTTGATAGCGTATACAGAGAGTATGAAGGCATGCTAAATGATGCCTCCTTGACGGAGGCGCTTGAGGAAATTGATCGATATTATCAATATTCCACGAAAAAAGATACTTCGGAAAACTTAACATATCTGCATGCCATGGAGCAGCTTGCTGAAAGTAAGGCAGAGATCGTATTTATGGCAGCTAAGACCATATCTGACTTCTTTTACGTGATGGGGGACGAAGCAGTGGGAGTATCTGCTAAAGATAAAAAAGAAAGCGACATTCCGTCTATTGCGGAATATCTGAATCACTTTGAAGAAAGCGAAACGGTCTTTCTCTGCACGGACGATATACCGGAATACGGAGGGACACGGGTAGATTTTGTCATCAGTTTTCCGGTGTATGATTCCCACAAAGAGATTTTAGGAAGGGTATGTTTCTTCCTCAACCAGGACAAGAAATATGTGGTCTGGGGCGACGATGAACTGATATTGCTCAATGGGGAAAACCAGATCATGTTCAGCAGCGGAAGCATAAATTACTCTGCACAGGATGACTTGCTCCCGGAGGAAGGACAGCAGTATGAGAGAGAGATTAATGGCATGAAATACCTGGTGGCCAGTTCCAGGCTGGATCCATACAACTGGAAGGTCGTCCATGTCCTTTCCATGAGCAGATTCCAGCAGACGGTTAAAGAGATTATAACCTTTACCGGTGTGGCCATTATTGTGGTATTCCTGCTGGCCTTTCTGCTCATGGGAAGTATGTCCAGGATGATTTCTTATAATATCGAGAAGGTAACGGAAGAAATGGACGGTTTTCTGGGAGAAGTCCATGAGCATGAGCCTGACAGGCGATTTGAGAAAAAGTGGATGGACCTGACCAACCGGTTCAGCTTGAATCAAAAGCTGTGGATTTACTACAGTATCATGATTATCCTTCCTATGATATTGATTACGGGTATGGTATATGGAAAGTGTCGCTACATCATCGAGACAGAATATGAGAAAAATGCCAGTATTTTAAGTGATTATAGCTATCAGATTATTGAAAACAGGCTTTACGATGATACTTACGCGCTGCGGACAATTTTGCTGGACAGCTCTCTTATGGAGAAACTCTATCACTATGTGCAGAGTGAAGAGGAAGATGAGAAGAAAGAATTATACTATGACATTGCCATGAAGATTCAGACCATCAGTAAGGAATGTGAGATCAGCTATTACGACACTGAAGGCAATTTTGTCTTGTCCTGGCCTAATATGCAGGAGCAGAAAAAACGGAACCTGACCATCAATATCAACTATAATGAGAAGACTATATGGGATGATTACAGTCGTAAATACAGCTTCTATGTGGTGCGTAGGATGTACATGAAGTCTGACCAATATTCGGGAGACATCGGCTATCTGACTCTGCAGATACATGAGGATGCACTGTATGGAATCCTGAAAAATATGAACAGCGAGATGGAATATTCTTTTGCAGATAAACAGAAATGTATTTTCGCCTCCAGCAATTCCGAGGAGTTGGGTACCATTCTGGATGGGGACAGTATGGCGGAGAAAGGAATCTGTTATTATGAGGAGATGGCAAAATACGGAATAGCTGCATGTATTATGATTTCAGATGGCAATATGCGGGCGCTGCAGATTTACCTGCTGGAACTGCTGCTTCTGTGGGCTCTGGGAATTTTGATTGTGGTGGTATTGGTAGAACGCAGGAACTATGCAGATATTATGGAGCCTATCACTATGGTCAATCATGCACTTCTCACGAAAGAAGAGATTGACCTCAACAGCCAAAAAGGGGATGAACTCGATGCTTTGATATTATCTGTAGACAGGATGAAAAAGCGTATCAATTCCCTGATCGATGAGCTGTATGAAAATGAAATCATAACCAGGGAGTTGGAGATGAAAGTCTTTCGTGCACAGGTAACGCCCCATTTTCTGTGTAATACCCTGGAGCGGATTGCCGCCTTGATCGACATGGGTGATGAACGGGCTGAGACGCTGGTAGTACTTTTGGGCAAATTTTTTCGCCAGGGTATCAGTCAGGATAAGCTGCTGATTACATTGGAGGAAGAAATTAAGTATACCCAGGTCTATATCCAGATTCATAAGATAGTGCTGGAAGAACGGCTGGAAGTGAACTGGAAAATACCGGAGAACCTTTTGACTTACCAGACCATCCAGTTCCTGCTGCAGCCGGTAATAGAGAATAGCTTAAAGCACGGACAATTCTCGGAAAAAGACCATCGTAAGATTGTAGTAAAAGGTTATGAAAGATGGGATACTATTGTCATTGCAGTTGCAGATAATGGTGCCGGTATCAGCAAAGAAAAATTGGCAGTTATCCGCGAAAGCCTCAGGAGTAAACAAGTAGACAGCAAGGCTAAAGGCCTGAAAAACGTCCATGAAAGACTGCGCCTGACTTTTGGAGAGGACTATGGAATGAAGATATATAGTGTGGAAGGAAAAGGAGTATGTGTCTTTATGAAGATGCCAAAGCAAAAGTAAAGTAATTCGGTAAAAAGTCAATGGCATACCAAAATTTGGTGTGAGCATTGGCTTTTTCCTTTGCTATGCTATTTGCCGGCAAGTGGGGGCGTATCTGAAAATAATGGAATAAACCTGGTATTTGTTACATTGTGGCATCCTTAAAAAATCAATATAATTGATTGTAGAAAAGGAAAAGGAGGCTGACATAAATGAGAGTGCCGAGCACAGTTGGTTTTGGTGAATATTGTAAGCAGGCAAAGAAAAGGTTTCGCAAGAATAAAGGATTGTTGTTAATGACTGTTTTGCCCACAATTAAAATATTCGTGTTTTCGTATTTGACCTTATTTGGAGTTATCATTGCTTTTAAGAATTTCAGACCGGTTGACGGAATCTGGGGAAGTGAATGGGTGGGATTAAAGAACTTTGAGTTCTTCTTTAAATCCAATGACGCATGGCGCATTTTGCGAAATACGATTGTACTCAGTTTTGTAAATATTTTTTTGGGGCTTATAGCTAACGTTTCGGTTGCCTTGTTTTTGTATGAGGTTTCAAACCGGTTTGCACTGAAAGCCTACCAAACGATTCTTTTTATTCCCTACTTTTTTTCATATGTTTTAGTGGGATTGATGTTGACACCGCTTTTGAGCTCCAACGGTGGTATCATAACTGATTTAATTGAGCAGTTAACGGGAACTGCCATCAACTTTTATGCAGAACCAATTGCCTGGACAATTATTCTTCCGATTGTACACATCTGGAAAGGAGTGGGATATGGAAGCCTGGTATATTACAGCGCATTGATGTCAATTGATTCGGAACTGTTTGAAGCGGCTGAAATTGACGGAGCCAATAAGTTCCAGCGTATTCGTCATATTTCACTGCCGGCTATTCTGCCTCTTGCATGTGTACTGACTATTATGGGTATGGGCGGTATTGTAAAGTCAGATTTTGGATTGTTCTATTATGTTACCCGTAATTCCTCGCAGTTGTATGAGTGGACGGATACCATTGATACATATGTATTCCGGGCATTGACGACAGGGGCGAACTTCTCCGTAACATCGGCAATCAGTTTATTCCAGAATGTTGTTGGTTTGATTTTGATTCTTGTCACAAATAAGGTGGCTAAAAAGGTCGACAATGATTATGCATTGTTCTAGTGGGAGGTAATATAGTGAGAAAGATACGAAGTAAAGATGAATTGGCGATGAAGCTGATTGTACATATAGTATTGCTGGCGCTTGTGGTAATGACTCTGTTACCCATGGCGTTGACTATAGTAGTATCCTTGACTGATCAGTCAAGCATTGCAGCAAACGGTTACAGCCTATTCCCGGAAAAGTGGTCTCTGGATGCATATAAATATTTGCTGGATTCGCCAAATCAGCTGCTGAGAGGATATAAGAATTCCATCATCATTACTGCATTCGGTACAGTATTCGATGTAATATTTATTATACTGATGGCTTATCCGCTTTCCAGACCGGATTTTGCTTATAAAAAGTTCTTTAGTGTGTTTGTCTTTATGCCGATGCTTTTTGGCGGCGGTGCAGTAGCATCTTATTTGATGATTGTAAAGTATCTGGGATGGAAAAACAGTTTTCTGGCTGTTACGGTACCCGGTTTTTGCGCGAGCTTTGAAATATTCATGATGAGAGTGCTGTTTCAGGATATTCCCATGTCCTTGCAGGAGGCGGCAAAAATAGATGGTGCTTCGGATGGGAAAACTCTGGTTAGTATTGTACTTCCGCTTTCCAAACCTGCAATTGCTACAATCACATTACGCAATGTATTGTCATATTGGAATAATACATCGGGACCTCAGTTGTATTTGACGGACTATAAGAAACATCCGATCACATTGCTCCTGAATAATATTGTGAAGATTGTTGAAGAAATGAAGCAGGCGCTTTTGGATCCGTCCATGGCCGGAGGTAATATCATAAAGGCGGAAGATATTCCTTCGGATACTATAACATATGCACTGATGGTGGTTGCTACGGTTCCCCTTTTGCTGGTATTTACCAGATTGCAGAAGTATTTTGCAAAGGGAATGACTGCCGGTGGTGTCAAGGGGTGACGGAAGGTATATATGTTTTTGATGGCACAAGCCGTTAAAATAGAAGAAAAAAGAAAAGGAGAACGAAAAATGAAAAGTAAGAAAATTACAGCACTATTGCTGGTAACAGCCATGACTTTGGGTGTGATTGGCTGTGGCAGCCAGGGAAGCAAAGAGAGTTCATCTTCCAAGGAAAGCAGCCAGAGTTCCGTCGAGAGTTCTGCACCCAAGGAAAGTACAACAGAGTCTTCATCCACAGTTGTCGAAGAGGAACCGGCAGTTGATCTTTCTGAACATGTTGATTTGACCTGGTATGTTTCTATCGGTACCAGTAATGACATGGAAGAAGTATTTGCAGAGGCAAATAAAATTTATGAGGATAAATTGAATTGTAATGTAGAATTCAATTACCTCGGTAGTGACTACAAAACCAACATGAATTTGATGATTGCAACCCAGGAAGAATTTGATATCTGCTACACAGATAACTGGTCTTTGATTTATGGTGATTGTGTTGCACAGGGTGGTTTTCTGGATATCACAGATATGTTACCGGAGGTGGCTCCGGAGCTTTGGGAGTACATTCCGGAAGCAGCATGGGATGCCTGTCGTATAAATGGTCGTATCTATGGAATTCCCAACATGCAGCAGTGGGCGCGTCGAGCAGGTTATTTGTTCAATGGCAAGTATTATGAGGAATATGATGGAAAAGCTGTAACAGATATTGCAAGTTTGGCAGATTACATTATCCGTGTAAGCGAAGGAGAGAAGGCAAAAGGAAATACATGGGAATATCAGGCAGACAAAAATGACTGGCTCTACGAATTCAGCCAGACTGTTGGTTGGGAAGTGATCGGAGCTAAGGCGATTCCGGGTAAGGCAACTGCTACAGAAGAACATCCTACAGTATTTAATGAGTATCTCACGGACGAATTTATAGAGATCATTCAAGCAAAAGCAAGGCTTTATAATGCGGGCTGTATACCTTCTGATATTTTGACTGCCTCAACATCATATCCTTCAAGTAATAGAATTGCAGTCGTTGCAAATCTTGGTATGTCTGACGAAGCGGAGTGGCAGGCAGGCACCTTTAAAGATTGGGAAGGTGTTGTAATGGTTCCTCAGGGAATCAGCATGCTGACAACAGATGGTGTTTCTGCTACTATGACGGCAATTTCTGCAACCAGCAAAAATCCTGAACGTGCGCTTCTGGCTTATCAGGAAATGTTCTTTAATACAGAATTGTATACTTTGATTTCATATGGTATTGAAGATAAGCATTATATACTTGACGATAAGGGACGAGTTGAAAAGATTCCAAACGCCGGTTATTCCGGAACCAACTGGAAGATGGGTAATACCTTTACCGGTCTGATTCCTAGCAATTATAACGACCTTGATCGTTGGGAGAGAACCATTGAGTTTAACAACAATGCAATCCCTTCTTCACTGCTTGGCTTCAGCTATGATACAAGTAAATGCTCTACCGAGATCGCTAACTGCCAGGCGGTCGTAAATGAATACTACAATGTCTTTATGGCTGGTGCTTATGGTGAAGATACCATGAAGTATTATGATGAATTTATTAAAAAGCTTGAGGCAGCCGGTGTTGATACTGTTATTGCAGACAAGCAGGCTCAGATTGATGCTTTTCTGGCTGGCAAATAATATCAGTTAATTTCTTGTTACAGTGAAAATAGACCCTGTCGTTGATACACTCGCGGCAGGGTCTGTTATAAAGTAAAAGATTATTAATTGCGATAACCTTTAACAGGAGGCAGGAGAGAAATGATTTTAAATCTGGTTCATAGAGCAGCATTAACTGATACGTATAGGTTTCAGCAGAAGTGCGCCCATGATTTGAAGCTGAAAACTACAGTTTACATATCCAGCAGTTTGCTGAAAAATGAAAAAGTTATCAGTATGGTAAAAGCAGATCAGGAAAAATACGGTGATGAAGTAGGAATATGGATTGACCGGCTGCCAGGTATGCCCTCAACGATGGTATGGCTGTTGAGTGAAGCTGATAAGATGAAAACCGTAAAATATTCTATCGACAAATATAAAGAGGTATTTGGTCATGCTCCCAAAGCAGTATCTAATTATGTGTTGGATGCGCACTTAATTCGGATGATCAAGGAATATTGTCCGGAGGTTACGATTTGTGTAGCGGGATGCTTTGAGGAAGGTGTGAAGGTATTCCACGGCTGTAATAATTCATGGTATTTATTCTCTGAAGGTATGAGTTGGAATCCCTGGTATCCTTCCAAGACCCAGTCCATTCGCCCGGCTGAGAATGAGGAAGATTGGGCAGGTGTGGTAGCAGTGCCACACTTAAGCCGCGACCTGGTTTTAGCATATGAGGGAAGAAATGACTTCTTCGCCAGTCATCCTGCTAATGTTCAGCGTGGTCTGGCCAACGAGGGAATGATTCATGAGTACGATTACAACCTGGCTGATCAGTACAGAATGCAAGGAGATTATAATGATGGATTTTCCTACTATCAGATTCATGTAAGTTCAGGATGGCTTCATCATAATCACAATATTATTGACTGTGATGAAATAACATATACTTTGTATCGGGACACTTTGGAATATATGGCAAAGCTCCGTGACGAAGGCGAAGTGGTTGATATGTACATGAGTGAGTTTGCAGAGTATTACAAGAAGACCGTGCCTATAGGCAAAGCAGATATAGCTGTAGGAAAAGATATTTTATACGGCTCCGGTAAGCACTATTTCTGGATCACCAACCCTGATTACCGCGTGCTGATTGATGCATTTCAGGGCGGGTCAATCGGGGATTTAAGACCTTATGCAGGAAAATATGAGTCATTTACCGGAACAGATTCTGAGTCCCTCACGATGAACTCTTACCCATACATTATTCAGTCCCAGTATCGTACCGGTGTTAAGAATCATTTTCAGGATGGCAGCAGAACCACCGTTTTTGTAAAGCATAACGGGGAAGAGAAAGATATGTGCATGTACCCTTCCAAAGTAGCCGCAGTCAGAAGAGACAATGGAGAAGTGGAACTTGATCTTACGCCTGTTAAGATTGCATTTTCCGATGGATTTACCGTGAAAATACAGACCAACTACATGTTCTCCGGGAAGGGGAGGATCACTGTGGCGAGGAGGATTCTGGAGAAGTCGGAAGCAAATGCAGAACTGCAGTTTACAGAATATGTAAAAGGTTGTTACGGATTTACAGAATATCCGGAAAATATGAAGGACATTGTGCTGGCATCTGACAATGGTGAGAAGCTTTATTATGGATATACAGATAAAACGTTGGCAGCAGAAGGCGGTAAGACGGTGACGGTCTCTATCCCTCAGATTACCACAGAAGTGGAACTGTGCGCTGTAAATGTTGAGCCGGACCGTGCAGAGGTGTCAGATGGCAGCCTGTTTTCTCCTTATTATACCATGAAGCTTCACTATACTTTGAAGAATGAAGAGGAGGTAAAGACATGCCTGACAGTAAGAAAAATGAAAGTGTAATCTACCGATGTCCGATGTGTCTTGGAACTTTGAACGATGTGACCATTGATGCAGATGCATGCGGAATTTATCGTTGCCTGAAATGTGGATATAACGGCGACTATGACAATCTTATGATAAAATATGCTGAGTTCAGATCCAGATATAAGCTGATGAAAGTCAGACTTACATTAGAAGATCAGAGGAAAATGTAAGAGCGAAAGCCCCCTGAAATATAGGTATGTATGAAGAATGGAGGATAAGATGAAGGAATATAAAGTTGATGATCATGTATCAAGTTTTTTGCCGGAAGGAAAAGAGTGGAAATTGGTTTGGCATGATGAATTTGATGGACCTGAACTGGATAAATCTAAATGGTTTTATCGTATGTATATGGCAGGAGAAAAACACAAGACGTATATTGAAGATGCCATTTCTTTTGATGGTAATAGTAATATTGTTTTTCATCTGATAGAGAGGGATGGAAAGTATTATTCTTCTACGATTCAGACCGGCGAAAATTTTACTGACAGACCAAATGGAGAAAGTAGAAATATGCCTCAAAACTTTATGCATAAATATGGCTATTATGAGTGCCGCTGTAAATTAAATAAGGAAAGATTATGGTGGACTGCTTTTTGGCTTCAGGCGCCTGAAGTGGCAATCGGAGATCCTATCATACCGGAAAAGAATGGTGTTGAAGTTGATATTATGGAGAATTTTAAACCGGGTACCTATATTCCCCATTATTTGCATTGGGGAGGATATGGAGAAGGCTATAAATATGAGAATTCTGTGCAAATGCAAAGATACGCAACTGACGAAGATGCAGTTACTCCCGAGGAAACGGAAGATGGCTTTCATACTTTTGCAGTACATTGGGAGAAGGACGGTTATACGTTTTATGTTGATGGAAAGCAAAGCGGCGTAAAGTGCTCAAAGGCTGTGTCTCATACAGAACAGTTTATTTTATTGTTCACGGAGTGTTACGGGCATAGAAATCTTATGGGGTATGATGCGAAGAAAGACTATAAAAGCGGTGCGCGGGATGAATTTGTAGTCGATTATGTACGTGTGTTTGACGAGGTGTAACAATGGAGAGGGAGCAAATAAAACCGCTGAAAATTTTACCCAGTGACATACAAAAAAAGTGGGTATTACGTGGAAAGTCAATATTTTTCCATTTTGGAATCAATACATTTACCGGAAAAGAATGGGGAGATGGTACGGAGGATTTGTCTCTCTTTAATCCTGAACAGTTGGACTGTCGTCAATGGATCAGAACAATTAAAAATGCCGGTTTCCAAATGGCCATTCTGACAGCAAAACATCATGATGGATTTTGCCTGTGGCCCACAGCTTATACGGAGTTTTCTGTTAAGAATACACCTTATAAGGAGGGGAAAGGGGATATTGTGCGGGAGTTCGTAGATGCCTGCCATGAGTATGGAATAGAAGCAGGGTTGTATGTCTCGCCATGGGATAGAAACGCCGAATCATGGGGAACTCCGGAATACAATGAATATTATATAAACCAACTGAAAGAATTACTGACAAATTACGGAAAGATATCTGAATGCTGGTGGGATGGAGCCGGAAGCGAAAATGCGCAGTATGATTTTGCCCGATGGGTAAGCGTTGTGAGAAATTTGCAGCCAGAGTGTGCCATATTTTCCTCGGGGAAGGGAATGAAATACACAGATTGCCGTTGGGCAGGAAATGAAAGAGGATGTGTAAAGAATCCCTGCTGGGCTACGGTGAAACCTGAAAATCTGCGTGAAGGGGATCCTGATGGTACGATTTTCATGCCGGCGGAAGCGGATGTATCTTGCAGGCCGGGATGGTTTTACCATGATTATCAGGACAAATATTCCAAGACTCCGGAACAGATATTTTACCTGTGGTTCAACTCCTGCGGTAAAAATGCCACACTGCTATATAATGTTCCGCCTGATAAAAGAGGTCTTCTGAGTGATGTGGATGTAAAAAATATATTAGGATTTCAGAATTTGATGAAGCGTTCGTTTGCTGTAAATCTGGCATATGATGCCGTGATTACTGCGGATAGTGTGAACGAATATTATTCACCATACAATATGCTTTTGGAAGACAGGAATATATTTTATGCTGCAAGTCACAAGAATATTACTCCGCACATAACCTTTAAGCTGCCTGAAGAGCGTGTGATTAATTGCTTTAAGATGTCTGAGAATATAGATTTGGGATATCGAATCCGCAGATATCAGGTTCTGGCACGCCAGGGAGACGATTGGAAACTCTTATGTGAGCAGGAATGCGTTGGAGCTTGCAGTGCAGAGTATTTTGATGAAATCAAAACGGATGAAATTCAGTTAAAAATAGTAGAGGCGATAGATGTGCCTGTTATCACGGCATTTGGAATTTACTGTCTGGAAAGAAAACCGGTAAGCAGTGAGACAAAATATGAGGATAGTTGTAATCTTGTGGAAAACAGCCAGGTTACTGTGGATAATGATGTCATCACAATTAATTTAGGGGGAATCTATGCGTACAATACCGTAATTTTTGATGGTATTGGTATAGAAGAGTATGAAATATATACCTTTAACGGAGCACGATGGGATTTTGAGATGAGGGGAGAAAAACCTTCGGCAAAACAGATATGTAATATAAGAAATGTTACATGGTCCTATATGCTGAAATTAGTGATTATCAGAGGTCAGTATTCTCATAATACGGTTGAAGTATATTATAAGGTACGTTAGAAAGGCAATAGCAATCTCACCATCCAAAGTTGTGAGATAAAAAGGACATATTCTCCACAGTCCAAGCATAAGTATGTACAACAAAATAAGTATGTACAACAGGAACAGCTTATGCAGTGGAACGGGAGGGGCAATATTGTTCGAGGATAAAAATATAGAAGAAGTCATCCGACACTTTGGATGTAATGTGCAAAAAGGACTCACACAGGAGGAAGCAGCAAGGCGCCTGAAGCAAAACGGCAGAAACGAAATGAAGGCGGTCCGAAAGAAGACTCTTTTGGAGTCCTTTTTTGAACAATTGAATGATCCGCTGATTTATGTGCTGATTGCGGCAGCGGTGGTATCGGTAGTGCTGAAAGAAGTCAGCGATGCAGTGATCATCGGTGTGGTAGTCTTCATGAATGCCATAGTGGGGATGGTGCAGGAGGGAAAAGCCCAGAAAGCGCTGGATAGTCTGAAGAAGCTGACCAGTCCCAAAGCTGTAGTGATCAGAGGCGGAAGCAGGATGGAGATACCGGCAGCAGAGTTGGTAACGGGAGATCTGGTATGTCTGGAAGCCGGCTGTCAGGTACCTGCAGATCTGCGTCTGGTCAGGACCAATAGTTTAAAAATAGAGGAATCATCGCTGACAGGTGAGTCTCTTCCCGTGGAAAAAGAAGCATGGTATCAGGCAAAGGGAAAGGTGTCGTTGGGAGACCGCCGCAATATGGCTTATATGTCCACCATCGTAACTTACGGCCGTGGAGAGGGCATCGTCACAGCTACGGGAATGGACACGGAAATCGGTCATATTGCAGGACTGATCTCCGGCAGCAAGGAGGAGATGACTCCCCTTCAAAAACGGCTGGGAGAACTGGGAAAAGTGCTCAGTGTGGTCTCACTGTGCCTGTGCGGCGCATTGTTCGCCATTGCAGTTATCCAGAAAAGAGATATCATGAAAATGCTGCTGACGGCCATTTCTCTGGCGGTGGCAGCAGTGCCGGAAGGACTTCCCGCAGTGGTGACCATCTGTCTGGCGCTGAGTGTGACCAGAATGGTGAAAGTCAATACTATTGTGAGGCGATTACCGTCAGTGGAAACATTGGGGGCTGTCAGCGTGGTGTGTTCGGATAAAACGGGAACACTGACCCAGAATAAGATGACGGTGGAAGTATGTTATCTGAATGAAAAGGAATATCATGTTTCAGAGAGCAGTCGGAGCATTTTTACGGAAAACAGACACTTTCTCCAGGGACTCGCTCTGTGCAATGATGCAGTGCTGGAGAAAAATAACCGGTTAGGTGATCCCACGGAATTGGCACTTCTTGACATGGGGGAAAAGGTTGGTCTGAAACGTGCTGAATTGGAGCAGCAGCTTCCCAGGGTTGCAGAACTTTCCTTTGATTCAGAACGTAAAATGATGTCCACAAGGCATAAACTGCCCGGTGGCAGTTATATCGTGTATACCAAAGGTGCGCCGGAAAGAATACTGGAGAAATGTACCACCATCTGGAGACAGGGAAAGGCAGTTCCCATGACAAGTGCCCATCGACGACAGATTCTGAGGGAAGTAGAAAATTTATCGGGAGAAGCACTGCGCACTCTGGCTTTGGCTATGAAAGTGGAGAGCGCCAGGGATGGCGGCAGAATTGCAGAAGAAAATCTGACTTTTGTAGGTATGGTGGGAATGAAAGATCCACCAAGACCGGAAGCTGCTGAAGCAGTAGCGCTGTTTCGGGAAGCCGGTGTCAGTA
Organism: Lachnospiraceae bacterium; assembly: GCA_017465845.1. Taxonomy (GTDB): domain Bacteria; phylum Bacillota; class Clostridia; order Lachnospirales; family Lachnospiraceae; genus Acetatifactor. The sequence goes on from JAFTVH010000075.1 coordinate 17,431, forward strand.
CCGTAATGATTACCGGAGACCATGTGGACACAGCGTGCGCAATCGGCAGACAGCTGGGAATCGTAAGAACGCAGGAGCAGTGCATATCAGGGGAAGAGCTGGAGCAGATCAGTGACAGCGAATTCCTGGAGAGGCTGGATGAGGTAAGAGTCTTTGCCAGAGTATCACCTGCCCAGAAAGTCCAGATCGTCAGAGGGTTTCAGGAAAAAGGGCAGATCGTGGCAATGACGGGAGATGGCGTCAACGATGCACCTTCCTTGAAAGCCGCAGATATCGGCATTGCCATGGGAATAACAGGAACGGATGTGGCAAAACAGGCATCGGATATGATTTTGACAGATGATAATTTTGCTACCATTGAAAAAGCCATTGAGGAAGGACGCAGTGTCTATGAGAATATTCGCAAATCTGTGATTTTTCTCCTGTCCTCCAACCTGGGAGAAATCATGACCATGTTCACAGCAGTTATCTGTGGTCTGGCATCTCCTCTGAAATCCAGTCATATCCTGTGGATAAATCTGATTACAGATTCTCTTCCTGCACTGGCATTGGGCGTGGACAAAAATGATACGAAAAGCCTGATGCAGCATTCACCCAGGCAGCCCCGGGAGAGTTTGTTTGCCAGAGGAGGACTGGCGTGTACCTGTTTTTATGGTCTGTTGATAGCCTGTGCCAGTTTAACGGCGTTTCTTATGCTGCCGCTGGGAATTTTAGAACTTCGTGGGTTGCCGATCAGTTTGCAGGGGATTACTGAGCTGCTGAAAGAGCCGGAGGTCCTGTGCAAAGCCCAGACTTATGCATTTACGGTACTCGGAATGTCTCAGCTTTATCATGCAGTAGGAATGCGGGATGTACAGCGGTCGGTGTTTCGGATGAACCATCTGGAAAATAAATTGATGATACTGGCATGCGCAGTGGGATTTGTGTTGCAGTTTGCAGTGACGGAGGTGCCTTTCCTGATTCAGGCATTCGGTACATCCCATCTGGATGCAAAAGAATGGATGTATCTGAGTATTCTGGCTGCCAGTCCGCTGATTGCGCATGAGGTGGCTGCTTTGGCAGGAAGAGGCGGTGGGAAAAATAAATAGTTTAAAAATTACCGCTTCGCATGCAGCAAATATTCTCTGGGTGTCATCTTTGTCTTCTGGCGGAACTGGCGGTAAAAATGGATCTCACTGGAATACCCGCTCATCAGTGCAATCTGCTCCATTTTCAGATTGGTATTCAAAATCAGGTCCTTGGCGTATTCTATCCGCATATTGATCAAATCTGTCTTAAAAGGAATTCCAAAAAGTTCTTTATATAAATGTTGAAAATAGGAAGGGCTGACATCCAGAGAAGCAGCCAGCTCTGCCGGAGTGAAATTCTTATAAGCCTGGGACTGCATAGTCAGTCTCAGGTTTTGTAGTTTGGAGGAATAGGGGCTGTAGGGAAGTGCGGAATCCTTTTTTTCGATTGCCTGAAGCAGATTGCTGACCAGCAGCTGCATGATCATGTCAACATTCTGACAGCGGCAGGACTTGGGTCCATAACTCCTCTCCCAGACCAGTTGTTCAAAATACCGGGAAATGTGTCCAAGATTATCAAGCGGAATAGGCTGATGGAAAAGTAAGCCGCTATTATCCGGAAAATCAGGGTCATCACAATAAAAATGAAGCCAGTCATTTTTAAACTCGCCATCGATGCTTCGGTATTGATAGGGAACATTGGGACGAACAAGCACAGCGCTGCCCGGGTTGACGTCCATCTCCTCACCGTTTATGACAAACCAGGTGGAAGTTTTGATAATGAGCACAAGATAATCAGGGTTGCCGTTTGGCCTGGACATGAAAAAAGGATGTGGGTGTTTGGAATTGTATCCTGCAACGGTAACTGTGTACATATGCGCCTCCTGAATTTTATGTTATAGCTAAAAAGGTTAGTAAATAATATTATAGGACATTGTCGAATAACTGTCAATTCACTATAATAAAACTACAAATAGTTATGGAGGAAATACAAATGGAACAATTGCAATGGGCACAGGAAGTTTCTGAGAAAATCTGTCACAAGATGCGTATTGTGGCAGAGCGCAATAAGGAGAAGATTCCTTACACCACAGTAGATGGTGTCTTCGATGACAAGTCAGACGATAATACAATAGGCTGGTGGACAAACGGATTCTGGGGCGGAATGATGTGGCAGCTTTACAATGCCACAAAAGATGAACTGTATAAGGAAATCGCAGTAAGCAATGAGAAGAAGCTGGACTACGTTTTGATGCATAACAAAATGCTGGATCATGACAACGGTTTCAAATGGCTGCCGACTGCAGTAGCAAACTTTAGACTGAATGGTGATGAGGAAGCCAAGAACCGTGGAATCCTGGCAGCCGATAATCTGGCAGGCCGTTTTAATCCTGTTGGCCGGTTTATCCGAGCATGGAACGATGGCGGTGACGGTGTCAAAGCCGGCTGGGCTATCATTGACTGTATGATGAACCTGCCCCTTCTGTACTGGGCACATGAGGTGACCAACGATCCCCGTTATCTGCAGATTGCCACCATGCATGCAGATACTGCACAAAAATATTTTATCCGCGAGGACGGATCTTCCAACCATATCGTGGAATTTGATCCGGTGACCGGAGAATATGTACGAATATATAGAGGTCAGGGATATGCGGAAGGCTCTTCCTGGACCAGAGGACAGGCATGGGCTATCTATGGATTTGCTTTAAGCTACATCCACACCGGCAATGAAAGCTACCTGAATACAGCCAAGAGAGTTGCCAATTATTTTATTGCCAATACACCTGAAAGCGGTCTGATTCCAGTGGATTTCAGACAGCCTGTTGACTGTACCCTGGAGGATTCAACTGCGGCAGCCATCGCAGCCTGCGGTATGATCGAAATCGCTAAGCAGCTTGAGAAGAAAGGCGAACTGGGCGTGAATGAAAGCCACATTTATCTGAATGCTGCTGTTAAGATGCTGAAAGCACTGGATGAGAAGAGAAGTAACTGGGATGATAATTGTGATGCTATTATAGAAAAATGTACTTCAGCTTTCCATGATGCAAAAGGTCATGAGATTACCATTATTTATGGTGATTACTACTTTATCGAAGCCATCTGGAAGCTGACAGAGCAGGAGATTTTCATCTGGTAAAATAAAAAGCACATTTATTTTGCAAAAAAAGCACATACTATTTCCGAAACAACATGTTAATAAACGATATGTAAAAAAACAAATGTTTTGAGACTGAATGTTTTAAAATAGATGTTTTGGAAAGGAGTATGTGCAATGGATTTTGATGGTTCACCTACTGACGGATTTCCTTTTACAGAGCTGCCGCTGGGCTTCGGAATGGCACTGGCTATGAATGAAGCTGCTATGCAGCACTATGCGGGATTGACCGAAAGTGAGAAAGAAAAAATAATCTTAAAATGTAAGGATGCGACCAGCAAGGAAGAGATGCGCAGAATCGTAGATTCTTTGGTGCCGGATGGAAATGTGAATTCTTTGTATGAGGGTCCGGAGGCGACGTAAGTGTAATAGACGGCGGAAGGTTAACACCAACCGCCGTCTATTGTAATGATCTGTCCTGTCATATAAGTCGGTGCCTGAGCTGTCTGAAGCACCAGTTCGGCTACCTCCTCGGGTGTGCCAATACGGTCTGCAGGAATCTCCGCCCGCAGAGAATCCATGTCTTCCTTTGATAAATGTCCGTTCATATCGGTATCAATGACCCCACAGGCAATGGCATTCACCTGAATATTGCTGGGAGCCAGTTCCTTTGCCAGAGCTTTGGTAAAAGAATTTACAGCCCCTTTGGAAGCCGAATAAGCAACTTCCATAGAAGCCCCAACATTACCCCAGACAGAAGAGATATTGATGATTTTTCCCTTATGCTTCTTTAATAAAAGCGGAATCGCCAGCTTACTGGTATAAAAACAGGAATCCAGATTGGTATGCATAATTTTGTGCCAGTCTTCCACACTCATATCCGACAACAGCCCGATATGAGCAATCCCTGCATTATTAACCAGCACATCCAAATCTGTAATGTACCCAAACACTCTGGACACATCATCAAAATTCCCCATGTCTGCCTTCACAGCAAGACAACGTACCCCATATTCATCTTCCAGCTCCTGTGTAAACTTCTGAAGCTCCGTAATATGATTCCTGCAGGTCAGAAACAGATCATAACCTGCCTGTGCAAAACAAAGCGCGGTAGCCTTGCCGATTCCGCGCGAGGCTCCTGTAATAAGTGCGGTTTTTGTCATTTTGTATCCTTTCTGCGGGGGAGGAAGAGGATTGTGGCACGAGTCAGAGGAAGGGGGAGGGGGAGGCGTTGCCCCCTCCCCCTTCCTCTTCTGTACTGCAATTCTCTTCTATCCGCATAAAATATATAAAACGCCAAATAATATCAGTATAACATTCTGCCTTATCAAAAGAATTGCAGGGCATATGTGTATATATGTGACAGCTAGTCTAGCACCAATTTTACCGACTGCACGGTTGATACCGCTCCGTTTGCATTTGTATTGCTATGTCTTTGGACGTATACGGAAAGACTTATTCCGAATGTCCAAAACACGTTAGGTTTTCCACCAAACAGGGGGCTATCAAGGGTATCTACCCCTGCAACTTAATTAATTGACATTGACTCATTGTCCAAGCTGTCACAAATGGCGTTGTTTTCTGTGTAAGTATACCATGAGGTGGCTTGTTTTTCCACCCCAAACCTGTTAAACTAAAGTTATAAATATTATGTTATTTTTACTAACTTAATTTAAGTTACTGTTTATGGATTGCCTCTAGGCAGCTTCCGGACACCGAGGGTTCAAATTCAGACCCTATAAAAACGCCGGTCCTTGGGCTCGGTACTTTCGCGACCGAATCCTCGCTTGCGAGGATTTGTACCGCTGCGTTTTTAACGGAGCGAAAGCGTGTCTGAATTTGAACCCTCAGTGCCCGGAAGCGTCCCTAGGGACCATCTCATGAACTGCAACTTCCAATTGGAGGCTAAGTATGCAAAAATATGACCTTATCATTATAGGCTCAGGCCCCGCAGGTTTATCAGCCGCGGTTTATGGAAAACGCGCAGGCCACGACCTGGTGGTTCTTGAGAAGAATTATATGAGCGGCGGCCAGGTACTGAACACTTATGAAGTGGATAATTATCTGGGAATGTCCGGAATCAATGGATTCGATATGGGGATGCAGTTTCGGGCGCATGCGGATAAGCTGGGAGTGGAGTTTGTCACAGCTGAGGTGAATGGAATCGAAGATATAGGTGGCAGTAAGCTGGTGCATACGGATCAGGGAGATTATGAAGCGAAAGCTGTGATTTATGCTGCCGGGGCAGAGCATGCCCATCTGGGAGTGCCCGGTGAGGTGGAACTGGCTGGACGTGGCGTCTCTTACTGCGCTACTTGTGACGGTGCTTTTTTCAGAGGAAAGACTGTTGCTGTGGTAGGCGGCGGAGATGTGGCATTGGAAGATGCGATTTATCTGGCAAGATTTTGTCAGAAAGTGTATTGCATTCACAGGCGCGATGAATTCAGAGGTGCCCATGTGCTGCAGGAAGAACTGAAAGCACTGCCTAATGTGGAAATTCTTTATCTTACGGTGGTAACGGAGATTGTCGGTTCTGAGCAGGTTGAAGAAATCGGGCTGAAGAACGTAATGACCGAGGGAGAGAGTAAATTAAAGGTGGATGGTGTCTTTATCGCAGTGGGCATTCGCCCTAATACGAAAATTTTGGCAGAGCTTGTAAGCTGCGAGGAAGGGTATGTTCTCGCGGGAGAGGATTGTGCAACGGATTGCGATGGGATTTATGCGGCGGGAGATGTGCGTAAAAAGCCTTTGAGGCAGATCGTGACGGCTGTAGCAGACGGAGCGAATGCGGTAGCCAGTGCCGGGGCTTATATCAATGGATTGGCTAAAAGTAAATAGATTGGAAAGATACTCGCGAGGCGCCGGATAAAACGGCGCCTTTTAGCATTTGCTGAAGTCGCTTGCGAGGGTGTGGGAAGTAATCGGTGAAAAGTGAAAAAGCACAGAAAAACCTGATATATTTGGTAATTATTTACAGCATGCTTTTGTTGACAAAATGTAACATAAGTGCTATATTTATTAACGGACGTAATAATTTTGTAACAAATCAAAGCGATTAGACTACCACAGGAGGACTACATGGTTCGCATCCCCTTGAGAATTACAACTTGCGCACTGGCAGCAGCCATTGCATTTTCAGGAATGAACATTACCGCTCAGGCAGCAGGCATTTCCTCTGTATTGCCCAATGGCGGAGTTAATATTACCATAGCAAAGGGTACCACCCTTGAGACACTTCAGGAGGAGACCGGTGACACCACTGCCAGAATTGAATCCATTCTGGATCAGGTAGCACTGGAAGAAGCACGTAAGGAAGCAGGACTGGAAGCCATTCGCCGGGAAGAGGAAGAACTGAAGAAGCTGGTCATTGCTCAGGTCAATAATTATGTGAATGTCAGAAGCCTGCCCAGTGAAGAAGGCGAGGTTCTGGGTAAGCTGTATAATAATTCTGTAGGTACTTATATATCAGAAGAAAACGGTTGGTATCAGATTACCTCCGGTACCGTAACCGGTTATGTAAAAGCAGAGTACTGTGTGACCGGTGAAGCTGCGATTGAGCTGGCAAAGCAGGTATGCACCAGATTTGCTACTGTAGACACAGAGACACTTAAGGTTCGTACCGAGCCCAGCCTGGAAGCATCTGTTCTGACACTGGTTCCTTATAAAGATGAGCTTGTCGTATCAGAAGAAGTAGAAGGATGGGTGAAAGTAGATACCGAAGAGGGACTTGGATGGGTATCTACTGACTATGTGATCTTAAGCCGTGAATTTGTTGAGGCAGAATCCAAGGCAGAAGAGGAAGCTCGTCTTGCCAAGGAAGCAGAGGAGCGCCGCAAGGCTCAGGAAGCTGCAGCAAAAGCGGCGAAAGCATCTAAGAAGAGCAGCACTAAGACGACTACAACTGCAACAGTGGATACCGGCAGCGGAAACGAGATGGGTCAGGCAGTTGCTGAATATGCCCTTCAGTTTGTGGGCAATCCTTATGTATACGGCGGAACCAGCCTTACTAACGGTGCTGACTGCTCCGGTTTTGTAATGAGTGTATATGCTAACTTTGGTGTCAGCCTTCCTCATTCTTCCGCAGCGGACAGAAAACAGGGATATGCAGTAGATGGGCTTAGCAATGCGCAGCCCGGAGATTTGATCTGCTATTCCGGTCATGTGGCTCTTTATATCGGAAATGGCCAGATCGTTCATGCGGCTAATTCCAAGAAGGGAATCATTGTATCCAATGCGGATTACAAGACGATTCTGGCAATCAGGAGAATTTTCTAATCAGATATTGCCGGAAGATAAAAATAAATATAAAGCAGATAAAGCGGAAATCAGAATGTGGTTTCCGCTTTTTTGAGCATATTTTACGTCGGGATAATCATATACTATAAGAAATGGTCTGAGAACTTTCTGTCATGTTTTGCCTGAGAGCAGTAATTTGTCGAAATATTAAAGTAAGTGACAGACACCATTTTTTTGCATTGCTTGTGCAATTGTGACAAATACTCTGTAGAGTTTTCGTGGGAAATGGGGAATGCAGTGGATTTTGTGGAAAAGTTATCCACACCAAAAAACCGCGAAAAAACGGTAAAAGTTACTTATACACCAACTTATCCACATTATCCACATGAGTATTGTGAAAATTATGGTGCATTTATTATGGTAACTTGCGGAACGGATGTTTTGTGAAGTTCTGATAAAAAACAGCTTTTGACGAAAAATGTCGATTTGGGTACCAACTTTTTAAATGTCATAATCAAGAAAAAATTAATTGAAATTGTTGCAAAACGCATGGCAAATGTGGTATAATGTTTATACAATAAATAACTGAAAGGGATGAGCAGCATGAAATTTGTTATTGTAGGCAGAAATATTGAAGTGACACCAGGATTAAGAGATGCAGTTGAGGACAAGATTGGAAAGCTTGAAAAATATTTTAATCCGGACACAGAAGTACATGTAACCCTCAGTGTTGAGAAAGACCGTCAGAAAATTGAAGTTACGATACCGGTGAAAGGCAGTATCATTCGTTCCGAGCAGGTCAGCAACGATATGTACGTATCTATCGACCTTGTAGAAGAGATTATTGAAAGACAGCTTAAGAAATATAAAACCAAGATTGTGGACAAGCAGCAGAGCGCAAGTGCTTTCAGCCAGCTGTTCCTCGAGAATGATGATCTGGACGATGAAGAGATCAAGATCGTTCGTACCAAGAAGTTTGATATCAAGCCCATGTATCCTGAAGATGCATGTATCCAGATGGAGCTGCTGGGACACAGCTTCTTCGTATTCATCAATGCGGAGACAGATCAGGTGAACGTAGTGTATAAGAGAAAGGGAGATACTTACGGATTGATCGAGCCGGAAGCATGAAAATATAAAAATTATGAGGGGCTGATGTGTTGAACATCAGCCCCTCATAAAGTTTGACAAACTCTCAAAAACTTTGAAAATCCCAAACAAAATGGTTATAAAAAAGTGAGTCATCACCTAAAACAAGGGTATAAAACTCACTTTTTCTATTGTTTGAGAGGTTCTAATATGTCTCGACGTACAGAAAACTTTCTACGACTTCTGGAAAAATGACTTTATCTACAGTAACTCACTAATGCAAAACTTATATCAGTTTTTTATTAACATATGGCGATTAAAAGAACCAATCTCAACCAAATTCCCCTCTGGGTCTGCAATATAGCAAGTCCGCTGTCCCCAAGGTTCGGTTGTCGGTTCTAAAACAGAGCGACCACCTTGAGCAATGATTCTTGCATATTCTTTATCAACTTCTCCAAAGGTATCAACATACAATGCTATTTCAAAATGGCCGTTGAGATCCTTTAGGTATTCGTATTTTCTGCTCGTCATCTGCTCAAAGTTATTCCGCTCATAGAGCATAAAAAGTGTCCCATCTTTGATTAGGTATACATTTACAGCATCCTCGCCCTCGGTAATTTCAAAACCGAGAACATCTCTGTAAAAACGAACCATTGTAGGCATATCGTCTACAAATAAGCCAAAACCGTCAAGTCTCATTTCTGTATCCTCCGTCAAATTTGAATTGATCTATTTAATCCTCCGAAACCCTTGTATTTTCAAGGAAAATCGGCATTTTAATACTCGTTCCTTATGTATTTTCCCTTGTTTTTGCCCTTATGAGCCGAAACAAGGGAAAGTTTTTGTTTAGGCTTCCCCGACCACCTTATCAAGCAGTCTTGCGGAAGTTCGTTTCGCTTCCCTCTTAGAGTGAGCGTAGATGTTCATTGTGGTACTTACATCAGAGTGTCCGAGCAGTTCCTGCACGTCCTTTGGTGCTGCACCATTAGAGAGCAGGTTGCTGGAAAGTGTGTGTCTCAGCATATGAAAATGGAAATCCTCAAATCCTTCCAGTTTCTTTTTTGCCGACCTGCACATAACCCCAACCGTACTCGGTGACTCGTATGCTCCGTCAGGTCTAAGGCAGACAAAGGATATTTCCTTGTATCCGTCCGGCACTTCTTCCGTTCTCGGCAGGCTGTAGACTTCGTAGTAAGTACGGTCTTTTTCTTTGACCTCTTTGTAGTAGTTGAGGTTGTAGAGTTCGCCATACTTGAAACGGTTCTTGTGCTGTTCCGTCTTTGCCTTTCTGAGAATGTCTGCCAGAGTGTCGCAGAAGTCCACGGTGCGGACTTTTTTGCGTTTGGTAGCACCTATCTCTGTCTTGTGCCTTTGCCCGTTGTATCGCATACTGCGTCGTACTGTGAGGTACTGTCCGTCAAGGTTGATGTCCTGCCAAGTCAATGCACACGCTTCTCCGATACGAAGCCCTGTGTAATAGGCTATCTGCATCGGGAGCAGTGCAGGATTATCTTTCTTTTTCAGAAAGTCCTCCAACATCAGAAACTGCTGATGGTCAATGGTAGGTGCGTTGTCAACCTCACCGTCCTCGTCTGCAAACAGTTCGTATTCCTCTTTCTTTCCCCTCCATACCACATACTGCATAGGGTTAAAGGAAATCAGTTTCTTCGGGAATACCGCAAATCGGAACGCCCCCTGCAATACTGCGGAGAACAGTCTCAGATACCCTTTGCTGAGTGCCTTTGCTGTTGTTCCGTCAGGGTTTTCTCCCCCGAAAGTAAGGAAGTCCATAAATGCCTGTAAATGTTCCGCAGTGACTGTTTTCAGCTTTCTGTCGCCGATAGGATATTTCTTTATCCTGTTCACTGTTCCCATATACGCCATCACTGTACCGTTGCTCAGATTGCCGGGTTTCAGTTCTTCCTCCACCCACATATCAAGCAGCATACCCACAGTGGTGTTCTCAGGCTTTGCCACGAACTTCTTCGCTTCGTAGTCCTCCATTGCCTTGCGGAGCAATGCTTCCGTTTCGGATTTGCTTTCTGTGCCTGCAAACTCACGCTGTACCATCTTTCCGCTTTCATCTTCTACATAGAAGCGGTAGTACCATTTCTTGCCCTTTTTTCTTACAGATCCTTTTGCCATTGATAAATAGTCTCCTTTCTATCCGTGGCAATCGGAACTGTGACGTATGGTGTGCGTAAAGTAAATAGTGTCACATCCGCCGATTGTTTCATCGGCTTTTTTCATTGTCAAAGAGCCACGGAATTATTCTTTTTCGGCAAGCCTTGCTTCGGCTTCCGCTACTATCCCGAAAAGGTCACCCATCTTTACAGCGGTGCGTCCTTCATCGTAGATATGTAAAATTCCGTCTAAGAATCGTTTCATATCCTCAATCGGTGCTTCCATCTCTTTATGGTAAACTCGCTCTGTAATCGCTCCCGATTCAATCGCATATCTGCGGAGAGACTGTTTCAGTCCTTCATCTTCTGCCACACGGTCAACCTCTGCCATAGCGTCGGAGAAGTGGTAGCAGAGAACGGAATACAAATCAATCATCTTTCCGAGAAATGTGGTAAGAAGCTGTTGGTGCGGTTCGCCATTCACAACCGTAGACACAGTATCAATGTACTTCTTGATATGTTCTTCCAAGTCCTTTTCACAGAGCGTTCTGCTGTCATATTCCTTATCTTCTGAAAGACCTGTGAGCCATTCAGGAGTGGTAAGCAACGCTTCTGCCAGTCCATTGATAATCATTGTTCTCTTTGGGTCTACGCCATCTGCTTCGTATCTCTGTATCGTTGACTTATTCACTCCGATACGTTTGCCAAGCTCAGGCATTGTGAGATTCAATTCTGTTCGACGTTCTTTCACTCGTTCACCGACCTGTTTTGCGGTGAATGTAATTTCTTTTTTCAAGGTTTTCACCTCCTGACGAATACAAGTATAGCATATCAAAACCTGTTTTGCAACTATTTTCTCGATAAAAATTAAAAAATATCTTTAATGAGTTGTAAAATGAGTTGACAAGAAATAGCAAAATAAGTATAATGATAATTGCAAAGTTGCAAAATGAGTGTTTTGAAAGGAGAGATGTGTAATGACAGCAATTAAAATGGGTTTAACTATCGAAGAAGCAGCGGAATGTACGGGTATCGGTAGGAACACAATGCGAAAACTGGTGGACTGGGGCAAACTTCCTGTTCTGAAAGTCGGACGAAAGACCATTATCCGCAGGGATACGCTGGAGCGTTTTATGACAGTCAATCAGGGCAGGAATTTACTAAATCCCAATGATGTACGAAAAGTGGAATAACCGTTCTCTCAAGCCCTCGGCGTTTGAGAGCGAAATACACCCCTCGCACAAATCTACGATTTGTACTCTGGGTATTTCGCCCCTGCGGGGAGCCTGTATCACAGCTTCGGACACCATCACCTCAGCTATGATACAGAGGAAATTGCACCGCAATTTCCATTGCTGTCCCACCAATCACCGATGGCTGTGACAGCCGCACCCGACAAATCGGTTGCGTAATGAGTACGGTATTCTCAGCGAAGAAAGGAGCAAAAGGTTGGCAAGACATTCGTTCATTCAGATGTCGAAGCTGCCCAATGTTAAGGGAAGAATCTCATATATTACGAGCCACGCCAAACAGGAAAACCTTTATGCCACCTATCGTACCGCCGACAATACCTTTTGGAACAATCTCGCCAGGGAAAATCAGCAGGAGTTCCTGCGAAGCGGAACAAAGGGGAAATGTATCGAAGCAAGGGAGCTAATCATTGCCCTGCCGGAGATTTACACCACCTTTGACCCACAGCAGGTGCTTGAAGAATTTACGAATAAATTCCGACAGCAGTACGGAGTGGAATGTGTATCGGCTCTGCACCACAATAAACGCAAAACCAATTACCACATTCACCTCATATTCAGCGAAAGGAAACTGCTTCCCGAACCTGACATCAAGATTGCCACCAGAAGCGTGTTTTATGACGAAACAGGAAAAAGGGTACGAACCAAGAAAGAAATCACAGACGAAAACGGTCAAGTCCGAAAAGGCTGTACCGTTATCAAAAAGGGGGATGTTTACGAAAGCCATTTATTCACAACCAAAGACGAGCGTTTCAAAACAGAAGCGTTCATAGCAGAGGTAAAAGACGCTTACACGGAACTTATCAATTCCCACATTTCAGATCCCGAACAGCGACTGAAAGTGTTTGATAAGAACAGTGTGTATCTCCCAACAAAAAAGATAGGCAAGAACAACCCCAAGGCTGCCGAAATCGAAGCGGACAACACCGCAAGGCAGGAATGGAACAGAACAGCGGATTTGGCTCTCATATCGGGCATTGAAGAAGCAAAGATACTGGAAATCAAGCAGACCGAAATCCACGGCAAAGCCGGTCAGTCCATCCGTGAAAATGGTTGGCTTCCAAACCTGTTCCGATGTATCGTAGGTAAGGCAAAGGAATTTCTGCAAGCCATTATCCGTGAAAAGGATATGCCACCCAAGCCAGTCCTTAATATGGATATGGACGAGTTCCGCACAATGCAGACTCTTATGTTAAAGGTACAGAAACAGGCGAAAGCAATCAAGAAGATGCAGGAAGTCACACTCCCAAATCTGCGACAGCAGCTTGCTGAAACAACAGGTATCTTCAAGGGCAAGGAGCGTAAGGCTCTGGAAAAACAGATACAGCAGACCGAAGCCGAACTTGATGAAAAACTGGATAAACTCTCCGATATTCTCACCAATGACGGTTATCCTGATGTACAGGCATTTATGAAAACTTACCGCACAGCAGAGGCTATTGTGACACAGTATAACCAAGAGCTTACAGAATGGGAGCAGGCAGTCAAGAACGGACAGAAACCTGCCGAGAAACAGCACAGACCGCCTGAAAAACAAAGTGTGCGTAACAGGCTCAGACAGCTTCAGGAAGAGGGCAAACAGAACGCTCAGCCGAAGCAGAGAAAGAAAGCCCAAGACAGGGACAGATAATCACGACATAGAAAATCGATACCGCAGGGCGACCTGCCTTGCGGTCTTACATATATCAGGCCAAGAAAATACCCTGTAAGATTTTTCGTCTTGCAGGGTGTAAATTTTGCAATTCACAATATGGGGGAGATTAGATGACACGTATCCGCTGGTACGCTTTTATTACTTGACCTGAGTTGAACGATGCACCATTCTTGGCGGGTCATTCAACGCAAAGGAAGAAAAACAACGGCTTGCATTTTACAATGCAGACCGTTGTTTTCTGATAATGGTTTATGTTACTGTTCTTTTCTTTCAGCTTTTTCAATAAGGCTGGAAAGCGAACGAAGTAGCTCGGCGTACTGAGAGGCAAGATAATTAAGGTCCAGTCGTCCGAGATCGGACTGGGAGTATTTATTTGAATAAAAGGTCAGAATTTTATGGATTCGGGTATAAAAGCGCTGTAAGGAATGCAGCTCGGAAACAGGCACCTCCTGCTTGCCGTCCAGTGCCCTAGAGATCTTCCTGCCGCTGAAACCGCATTGAAGCAGTGGGCGTTCTGATTTCTGTGCTAGGGACTCAAGAATCATGTACAGAATAATGAAACAGTTGAAGAGTTGTTGCTCGTCCTTAGTAATAGTGATCAATTTTTCCAACAGTTCAACGCTTCCGTCTGGATCTGTGGTCGGATCCAGATATCTCCAGGTTATGGCGAGGAGCTGAAAACCTTCTTTTTCCATCTGTTCCATCAGAGCATCGGTCAGCAATGCGTCGGACGGGGCAATGCCTCGCTGTTTTTCCTCTTCGTAAAGCTCCAGGATTTTTTCAAAGGTACAGAGAGTTGCACCGACGATCATAGGCAGAGCCTTTTCTTCATCCGGAATCGCTGCAGTCAGAAGAGGGGCGGCCACTGACGAAGCCATACCGCGGTAGCAGTGATAGAAGAAGATGACGGGAACCGTCAGGCGCAGCTCCTCTGTAAAGTTCTTGGCCTGTTTGTCATACTGAGCTTCCACAACGATTCGCCACAGAGCATAATAATATCCTAAAAGCTCGAGGTACTGATCCCAGTCCTTTTTTACGGTATCATTGGGAAATAACCGCGCCTTTTTTTTGCGTGCCTCCAGTTCGGCAGCCGATAGGGAAGTGTTGTCGCCTTCTTTGTTCAGAGAAAGGTCAGCGGCGACCCATATCATACTGTGAACCAGCGGGATGGAACCCAGCCGATAGCAGTCATCTTCCTGCACCACGATACCATGGGTAAGCAGATAACGGGTATAATTGTACGTGCTGTTTTTGGCTATGTACTGAATTTCTTTTTGCTTGTGTCGGGAAACACTCAGAAACAGCCGGAAGATGTTATCTCCCTGTTCCTTTTCCATAAGTGCTTTTCCCAATGCGTTACAGGAAAACGAAGCATAGAAATCTTTATAAGCGGAGGGATCTGTGTGCAGGCGGAAGGGCTCTGGCTCTGCAATCAATTGCTTAAAAAGCTTATGCTGATGCTCTAAAAATTCTTGTGTGATTTCCATAAAAATACCTCCTGAGTTGAAAACGATGCCCCATTCTTGGCGGTTCATTCAACCACTTATATTTAGTGCAAAGTTTTATTTATTTTCCAAATATAGATAAGTAATCTGTTACAAGCCATATTATAACAGAATATGACTGTTTGTATCAACTACTTTTTCCTGATAACCCGGTTCACCTGTCACCAAATATATATTATTATATTGCTTCTCTATTAAGCGTAAAAGTCTTAGTGTTCCGGTTTTAGGTGCGTATTCTTCTATTCGTCTGAAATGTTTTTCGGATGCTTTCCGGTTTGGCACTATCCGCATATACACCTCCTGCGCAATTCGCAAATAACCATCTTTATGTAAAAATTTTCTAAGCCTTGTATATTCTGTCTTGGGTCCTCATTTCTCTGTTGGACTAAGAATAACAAGTAATGGAACATTTGCTCCGCCTGTTGATTAATATCGGCAAGATAGGAGTTCAGTGTACCCTCAATCAGCATTTTGGTATAAAGAAAGTGCTTATGTAGCCTCAATTCATAACTTTTCCAAGATAGACGGTACACTTTCAGATATTGTTTTCACTTCACTGTTGTTTTCTTGACCGATTCTTGATTTTTTGTAAAATAGTGATATAGTAAAAATGGTGACATAAAATGTACGTCAAAGAAATCTTGCGGAGAGAAGATTATGAACTATGAATACATAAATATTAAGAATCTAAGACATCCATATCGCCTCAAAGATTCGGAGGTTTTCTTTAACGACCTGAGCTGTATGGACATCATCAAGGCGGTATTGGATGAAAAGGGAAATATAAAGAATTTTCCGGGTATCATCATAGATGAACGCTGGGAGTCCAAACACAGAATCGGTCAATGCTATGATGTGCGTTTTGAAGCACAGTTTTTGGCTATGGAGAATGTAGAATATCTTATGCTGTGGATGATACAGCCATCCGGATGGTATTGGGTAGATGATGACGGATTTGGTTTTAATGGCGATTCAAGTATCACACTTTATTCCATCATAGACAAAAATGTAAATTTTCTGAAAAAATTCCAGCTTTTCAGCATTAACAGATATATATACTGCCACGACTATGACCAGTATTTATAAAATATTGTATCAAACAGATTAAGGGCGAAGATACCGTTAAAAGTATCTTCGCCCTGACTTTATATGTTATGCGTAAATCAACTCGCTATTGACAGTCTCTCTTGCACAAGCTTGAATATTGTTCATCAATCCTATCCATTCCATAGGTGCTTCTACTTTTAACTGTTCCGTCACGCCTTGCTTTTCTGCCATTTCTTTAATCAATCTATGGAACATTTGCTCCGCTTGTTGGTTAATATCAGCAAGATAGCGGTTCAGAGTACCCTCAACCAGCATTGTGGTATAAAGGAAGTGCATTTGCTCCTTTAGATACTGCTTGTGGCGTTGTCCCCATAAGCCGATAGGCTCTGTTTCTTCTTTGGAAAGTATCAGACAAGGGATATAATAATCTCCCTGCAATTCATACCATAAACCGTTGCTTTCGTCAAAAATGTACTTGTCCATATAATAAATCCTCCAGTATAATATATTCGCACATACGTCACACTTCTCCGATTGCCACATTCTGTTATATCTTGTTATCAGATTTTCTTGCCCTTGTGTTTGCCCTTATCAGCTTCCAAGGGAAGAATAAAACAGTGTGAAATCGTATAATAAATTAAGGTGAGCATTTTTCGATAAACCCTTTATTTTCAAGGCTTTTGGAGGATTTTATTAAAACCCTGTGAGGGTTAATAACCACTTATAAAATTGTGGTTTTCAAATTCAAGTTTATCTAACTCTTTCTTTGCTACTTTAAGTTTAGCACATTAAAGCGTGTTTGGAAATAGAGTTAATAAAATCTTAATTCAAATTATTTACTGTTATATACCTTAATGTAGAAAAACAAGCTCATTCACTTATTTAGACAAACCAATTCAAACTACCTTAATTTTGTATCGTTTTGGCGCAAATATAAGCAACAGTATCGGTGATGTAGCCGATGCACTGAATTTTTCATCCATGGCACATTTTTCGGCCGCATTCAAACGGGCATATGGTATGCCGTCATTGGCATACAAATAGAGGAAACTGTAAAAATAGATACAATAAAGAAAAAAAGAACCACCCTGGTATATCCGCACACTCCTTTTTCATATAATGGGGCAAGAGAGGAAGGCGGCTGCCTTGGATCGGCAACTGTCGGAGGCAACGTCAACTACTCACCACTTACAGAAGTGGGAGCTTGTGACTATCCGGTAGTGCCAACGATTATCTCTCCTACCTTTGTTACGCAGTTGCCTGCGCTGATGTCACATCACGGGACGGTTGACACCCTTTCGGGATTTGCGCCC
>JAFTVH010000076.1 GCA_017465845.1 Lachnospiraceae bacterium
ATGCCTTATATGAGAGAAGTATTCCGTCCGGTAACCGTAATCAATCGAGAATATAATCGGAATTTTTATGATAATCAGATGCTTGTTCGAACTTTTGATGTATATAATGATACCTTGCATATACATGACTGCACTATTCGGTATCGATTTGTTATGAGCGGACAGGAAGTGGCTTCCGGGGAAGAAACATACCCTCACAATCCGGCACAACACTATATATTCAAAGTGCAGCTTCCATTGGCAAAGGTAGCGGAGAAGACGGATAGTGTGCTGGAAATTAAGCTGTATCATGAGGATGAACTGAAGTTTGAAAACGGTTATCACTATACTGTTTATCCGGAAACCATCAAGACAGAAACTGTAGATACTTCACGACAGATTTATTACTTTGGCAATACGGAAGGGTTTGACAGAATCTCAGCGTTGAATGCGGGAGCAAGGCAAATACAGAATATCTCAGATGTTCCGGCAGATGCACTTTTGATTTTGGGAGCGCACCTTGATGTTGAGCCGAACAAGACTGCTGAAAAGCTGGAAGCATACCTTGAAAGAGGAGGCGTGGCTGTGGTTCTGGAACAGGATGTATTTGCAATGGGTAATTTATGTTTACAGAATCAGGATTTCTTCAGTGCTTACAGTGGCAACCCGGAACATCCGATTTTAAAAGGCATCAGGGATGAAGATTTGATTTTCTGGGGACAGGCGGTAACAGAAGACAAACCGGAGCCGATTATTCACAGGAACTTTATGAAACCGCAAAGCGGCGAGTATACATTTGTCCTGGAAAGTGGAGCGGGAGATTATGCAGACGGTGGAGATCTCTGGTCTCCTCTTATGACCATGAAGCATGGCAAGGGTACTATTGTGTTTTGTCAGATTGAGATCAGCGAAAACTATGAGCAGGTTCCGCAAGCGACAATTCTTTTGCGTAATCTCATTTCCTATGCCGGAAATATAGAGAATAACCGCTATAAAACGGTTTCCTCTGCAGGGATGACTGCAAGGCAGTTTTTGACAAGTATCAATGTGGAATATCAGGCAGAGGATGATATTTCTGCATCGGATATTGTGGTGGCAGATGTGACAGAAGCAGACGCAGCTGCATTGAAGCAGTTTGTGCAAAGGGGTGGTGTCTTAGTGACACTTCCGTTTGACGAAGCAGGAGCAGAAAAATTATGTGAGATCATTGATGGCAATATAAAAACGAATGCCTGTGAAGTTTCTCACTTAAAACCTGTATGTGAGGATGAGGTGATATCGGATATCTCTCCGTTTGATTTATACCGGTATGATAAGGTAGCTATGTCACCCAGATTGGTTGAAAATAAGCGAATTGCGCTCAGGACAGTGGAGTGTGCAGACAGTAAGCCCCTGTTATGTGATGTGCCGGGGACACCCTGGGAGGATTATTATTGGAATCGAGTGCGGACTGAAGTTGCTATTATTCCTCTGGTAAGTATTAACCGTGAGAAGGTAAAAGAAAAAGATATATTCCTTGCAAAGAAAGAAGTGGGCAGGGGCATGGTTATTCTCTCGCAGTTGAAGGCAGATGGAACGGATGAGAAGGATATCCGCGTATATACAAGAATTCTTGAAAATCTGGGTGCCAAAACAAAAACAGAACTTTTCGAATATCAAAGAAGTGCGAAAGATTATGCCGTGGATTATTTTATGACATTACCGATTCAGCCCTGGCAGGATTATGACAAAGCAAAAGCATATTATACAGATCCACGGTTTTCACTGAATAATCTGGGTGAAGGGCTTTATGGCTGGATGAAGAAGCTGGAAAAAAATCGTGCAGACGGATTTATAACCGTCCCGGACAGTCAGGGAAAACGGTACTTTCTGACATGTTTTGCAGATAAAGAGCAGAAGGAAAAAGTAAAAGTAATGCTTGAATGTAATACAGAAGCACACCTTTATTTGAATGGAAAGAAACAATTGTCAGATGAGGTTGTTCTTGAAGCCGGCGTAAACCGGATTATCATTGAGGCACAAAATAAGGAACAAGATTTATTGAAATTAAGAATGACTTTTCTGTCTTTGGATGGACATCCCGTCAGGGATTTAAAAACACATTTAACCATTGATGAGGTGGAACCTAAATAAAAATTTCCGCTTTCAGCCTATAGGCAGCGGTGTTCAGGATACAGGAGCAGTAAAACAGATTACTTGAAGGAGGCAGAACGTATATGAAATTATCCGTTGAAACATACACATTACACAGAAGATATGGTGATGAAAAAGCAATTAAGATGCTGAAGAAAGCTGGCTTTGAGAGTATTGACTATTCCTTTTACTGGCTGAGTGAGTCGGATGAAACGCTTGGAGAAAATTATAGGGAGTATGCTTTGACAGTCAGAAGCTTACTGGATGAAAGCGGTATGACATGTAATCAGGCTCATGCACCATTTAAAGTAGAATATGGCAGTAAATTTGATTTTACCAATGAAGAGTATGTGAAAGTGGTGCGTTCCATCGAGGCAGCAGCCATTTTGGGTGCTGAGAGTATCGTAGTGCATTCTATTAAGCCCCCGGCAGGAGTGGATATTGTAGAATATAATCGTGAGTATTATAAGACCTTAGAGCCTTATTGTGAGAAATTCGGCATTTGTATTGCCATAGAGAATCTGTTTTGGTATGACGAAAAGGCTAAGTGCTATCGAGGCGGGCTGCATAAGCCGCAAGAGTTGAATCGCATAATTGAGGAACTGAAATCTAAGTGGTTTGTGGTTTGCATTGATGTAGGCCATGCAGCATTAACGGGTTATGAGCCGGGTGAAATCATTAATCAGTTTGACAATCATACGCTGAGAGCTTTACATATTCATGATAATGATTATCTGAGTGATCGGCATACTCTTCCTTATGCAGGAAGTCTTGACTGGAATAAGATTATGAAAGCCTTGAAGGATATTGATTATAATAGTGATTTTACTTTTGAAATTTTCGGATATCTGGGCAGGATTGATGATGAATTTATGGAGGAAGCGCTTGCATTTGCAGCAAAAACAGGAAGACATCTGATGTTAAAAGTCTGTACCGGCTGCGCCGGAACGAATAGGTATCTGAAAGCCCGATAAAATCTGGGTCGAAGATTCCGAGGAAAAATATATTGAATAAGGAGGATATGAAATGGATATGCATCAATGGTTCAAAGAAGCACAATATGGTATGATGGCGCATTGGGGGCTTTATTCCCTGCTTGCAGGAGAATACAGAGGAGTTCACAGCGGTAATTATAGCGAATGGATTCAGTCGAATAGAAGTATTCCCATTGCAGAGTACGAAAAACTGGCACAAGCCTTCAATCCTGTTTTTTTTGATGCAGAAGAATGGATCAGGTTGGCTAAAGAATGTGGTATGAAGTATTTCGTGATTACCAGCAAACATCACGATGGTTTTGCACTGTTTCATTCAAAAGCAGATAAATTCAATGTTGTGGATGCAACACCTTTTAAAAGAGATATTGTAGGTGAGATTGCAGAGGCATGCTACAAGCACGGATTGAAGCTGGGGCTTTATTATTCTCAGGATCTAGACTGGCATGAGCCACATGGCGGTGGTTACCTGTCAGGGCATATTCCATGTGCCGGAACGGCATGGTGCAATAACTGGGATTTCCCGGAGGATGACAAGAAGGATTTTAATATCTGTTTTCAAAATAAAATCTATCCTCAGGTAGAAGAAATTCTTCGAAATTATGGGGAACTGTGTCTGATATGGTTTGATGTTCCCATGACGATTAAGGAGAAGCAGAGTCGGATGCTTTATGACTTGATTAAAAAATATCAGCCAAACTGCCTGATTAATTCTCGCATTGGAAATGGTGCTTACGACTATGTTTCTCTAGGTGACAATGAAATACCGGATTACATACCGGAAGAGATAGATGCCGCGCAAATAATGTCAAATGATATCAACGGTTTTAAACCCTCACCTCATGGGCTCTATGAAACTGCGGCAACAATTAATAATAGCTGGGGATATTGTGCTTGGGATCAGGAGTGGAAGAGCGCCAGTCAAATAGCGTCAAACCGTAAAAAGTTAGCAGGACTTGGAATAAACTATCTTCTCAATGTGGGACCGGACGGGCTTGGCCGTATTCCGGCAGTGTGTCAGCAGATTCTCCGTGAAGTCTGCAAGTGATTTTGGGGATTTTGTGTTGAAAGATTTAATTTATCAGGAGGAACTTGACATGGAACGCAGTGAACTGATTACAAAACTGATGGAAGCGTCCTTAAGCAAATACAACGAAGAGGAAGGAATGATTTTCCAGATCAATGAAAATATGGGAGCAGGTTATCATACCAGAAAAACAGGCAAGGTACATAATATCTGCAGTACTGCTTCCTTTGCAGCAGACATTCTGACAATGGGCATGGAGGAGCATTACTCAAAGGCATTCCGTGCCCTGGAAAGAATCTGCGAGCTGCAGGATACCAGGGAAGGCAGCAAAACCTTCGGCCTATGGGCATATTTCATGGAAGAAGGACTGGATCACATGATCGCTCCTGATTATAACTGGGCGAACTTTGTGGGAAAGAATCTGCTGCAGGTTGCCATCAATTACAAGGAGCTTTTGCCGGAAGGCCTGTGGGATAAATTGTGCGTGGCGATCCGCAATGCATCCAGGTGCACCATCACGAGAAATGTGGCGGCAGACTATACCAATATTAGTCTCATGGGTAGCCTGACACTGACGGCGGCAGGGGAACTGCTGGAGGATAAGGAGCTTTTTGAAACGGGCAAGGCAAGGCTTGAGAAATTGTATGAGTATACCAGATTTAACGGCGCCTTCAGCGAATATAACAGCTCCTGCTACACACTGGTGGCAAAGTATGAAATCGGCAGGATGCTTGACTTTTTTAAGGATGAACGGTGCCGTTTCATTGCAGAGGAGCTGAACCGCTATATGTGGAAGATGCTGGCGTCCCACTACAATCTCTGTATCAGACAACTGACACCGCCACAGGCAAGGGCCTATGTGAATCTGGAAAACGGTACGTTAGCATGGAATATCTGGGACGGAACAGACGGCAGGTATGGTTTTGACAGCGAAAAGGGTGCCTCCATGGAAGCAATATGTTTCCCAACCAAGTGTCCAAAAGATTTGTACCATTATTTTGAGGAGACGGAGCGTTTCCAGGCAGATACCTATTACAAGCCCAACAATATCCGCACCCGGGGCGAGGATGTCACCATTATCAGAGAACTGGACAGCCCGGCACTGACGGCATATTCCTACCAGAATCCTTACTATTCCATGGGTGCTTTTGCATTCTGCGACACCTGGAACCAGAGGCGTAACTGTATGATAGTGTGGGGTAAGGAACATCCAAAGTATTTCAGGCTGCGCGGCATTGACGGAGATTATGATTTCTGTTCAGGTATTGTCAATGTCTGCCAGGACCACAATAAGCTCCTGGGACAGTTAGGTCTGGTATCCGACAGAGGAACCTTCCATTATATTCTGGATAAGGTAAAGAACGGAATTTATGAGACAGATGCCTTGTATTTTAAGTTTGAGCTGGGCGGTGAGACAGACGGACTGAAAATCGTGCAGAGGGGCAATGATTTCTGTATTGAGGATGGTCTTATGAAGGTCGTGCTTCATGTGGAGAAATGGGTCTTTGACGGCAAAGAAGCAGAGGTGAAGCTGTCGGAGGACGGATATGCAGTGCTTCTGGAAGGCTATCGCGGTGACAAGGTGATGCTTGACACCAACAAACTGGGCGATACTTATGGCGTATTCACCCTGACTGCTGAATATCAGGCGGATGATCTGAAGGAACAGATCGGTCCGGAGGAAGCGGAGAAACCTATTGTAATCAACCATCTGTCAGCAGGCAGGGTGGAAACCACTTGCGGAGACCTGAAGGTGTCTTCTTATTGCTGCACAGTACCATACAGAAAGGCATTGGGACTTGATCAGCCGGATAAAGAAGAAATTACAGAGAAAATACGCACGATCCTGAAAAAGATGCAGGGAATGGAATCTGACGGAACCGTAGAGGAAAGCTGCCCTATCAGTATCATTTCCATGGATGCATGGGAGTGGCCCCAGGGTGTGGCACTGTTTGCAATGTATCAGTATTACAAAGAGAGCGGAGATGCAGAGGTATTAAAGTGGCTCATTGACTGGTATGACAGGCAGTTTTCGAAGGGACTGCCATCACAGAATATCAACACCACATGCCCCATGCTTACTTTGGCATGTCTGTACGAGGAAACAGGGAATGAAGCATATCTGCCGGTATTGAATCAGTGGCTTAAAGGTGTGATGGAAGAACTTCCCAGAACCGAGGAGGGTGGCTTACAGCATATAGTCAGCGGTATCCGCAATGACGGTCAGATATGGGACGATACCCTGTACATGACGGTACTGTTTCTCGCGAAGATGGGGCAGATTCTCGGAAGAGAAGATTATATCCAGGAGAGCATCCGCCAGTTCATGGTACATTTAAAATATCTGACGGATACAAGGACCGGTTTATTCTTCCACGGCTGGACCTTCGTGGGAAGGCATCACTTTGCCAATGCATTGTGGGGAAGAGGAAATTCCTGGTATACGGCAGGGCTGGTAGATTACCTGGAGTGTTTGGAAGGAAACGAGGGTGTGAAGAAGGTGCTTCTGTCTGCGCTGCTCACCCAGGTGCAGGCACTTGAGAAATGCCAGGATGAAAGCGGTCTGTGGCATACTCTGCTGGACGATGATACCTCTTATCTTGAGACCTCCGCCTCCTGCGCCTTTGCATACGGTATTCTGAAGGCGGTCAGAAAAGGATATCTACCGGCAAGATTTGCAGCTGTTGGGGAGAAGGCCCTGAAAGGGGTACTTGCGCAGATTGATGAGGAGGGCACTGTGGGTGGTGTATCCTATGGTACACCGGTATTTTCAACCCTGCAGGAGTATCGCGAAATCCCCATCTGTCCTATGCCCTACGGACAGTCCATGGCATTAATGATGCTTGTGGAGGCTCATAAATAAAAGGTGCAGCATAAGAAAAGAAAGTCCTGCACGGGAAATGCCGCTGTGGTTCCCGTGCAGTTTTTTTATGTCAGAATATTCTGCATCCGAAGTACCGTCGTGGGGGGACATGGGAGGGATTACTATTAAAGTCTGTTTTGTCAATATTTGAGATACTAACTTTATTTTGCAAAAAAACTGCAAAATAAGAATAGAATAATTGACATATGGAAAGAATAAAAATATAATAATATTGTGATTTTGCAAATATTTCGCAGAATGGAGGGAAAATATGCTGCTTGAATTTAGAACAAAGAATTATAAATCTTTTGTAGAGGAAGCAAGATTCTCTATGACAGCTGCTCCGAAGCAGTCTGGGCTAGATTATAGTCTGATGAAAGTAAAGGTAAAAGACAAGAACATAAAAGGCTTGTGTTCTTCTGTGATTTATGGTCCTAATGCAGCAGGAAAGACGAATATCATCGGCGCAATGGATGTAATGCGGGCTATTGTTCTGCGGGGAAATATCAGGAATGCTGAGGAAAATTCTACTCCGAATGCAGCGGCCTGTGCATTGGAACTGATCCCGAATAATAAATTGATTTCTCCGGAGCCGGTAGAATTTTCCGTGGACTTTTTCGACAACGATTTGAGAATCCAGTATAGTATTTCGCTGGACTTAGGCGTATTTTTAGATGAGGAGTATGAGAGACATATTCTTTCTGAGACACTGACCGTCAACGGAGATATGGTTTTTGATAGAAAGGATACACTTGTACTGGGAAATTTGAATGTGATCCGGAAATATTTAATGGATGTGCCGGAAGATAACAGGGAGAAAGCGGGGGAAATTGCCAAGTACAGTATCACAAGGGATGAACTGTTTTTGACCAATGGCTTTAAGCTGATATATGCACCAAGATTTACGAAATTGGTGGTGGAGTGGTTCAGTAACAAATTTATGGTTATTTATCGTGCAGATTCAATGCAGTTGATTAAGCGTTTTTCTGACACCCAGAAAAAGACAGTTTATGTTGAACGGACAACGGATCAGGCTGCAAAGCTTTTTGGAATTAATTCCAATGCAGTGGGATATGTGGTGAAAGAGGATGAGCCGGAGGCAAAGTTATTTTCCATTTTCAAAGATGTGAAAGGAAAAAAGAGTGCTGCCATTGCTGCAGAAATATTTGAGTCCTATGGAACCATTCGATTCATCAATATGTTCCCTTTGGTAATCCGTGCCATTCAGACTGGAGGAACTTTGGTTGTGGATGAATTTGATGCTTCCATACATCCCATGGCACTTATGAGCATCATTAATGTTTTCCATAATGATGATATCAACATTCATCATGCACAGTTGATTTTCAATACTCATAATCCGATTTTCCTGAACTCCAATCTTTTCAGAAGAGATGAAATCAAATTTGTGGAGCGGGATGATGACATCCATTACAGTACGCTGTATGCTTTGTCTGACTTTGGAACCACCGGAGAAAAGGGTGTACGGAAACACGAAGACTACATGAGCAGATATTTTATTAGTCAGTATGGAGCAATTAAGGATATCGATTTTACACCAATCTTTGAGGATATTCTTGCAAGTGAGAGCGAGGTGTAAGTATGGCGAATCGTAAATCAACGAAAAAATATTATTTCAGTGTGGAAGGGGAAACGGAGCAATGGTATTTGAAGTGGCTGCAGGATCTGATCAATGCCACGGAAGAATCAGAGTACAAAGTTTCCATCGACTGTCGCATACAGAAGAATCCGCTGAAACATGCGAAATCTCTTGTAATTACAAAGAAGGTAGAGGTTTATCATTTCTTTGATTATGAGAGTGATGAAGAAATCCATGTAAAAGGTTTTCAAGATGCTCTGGCGAATATGAAAGAAGCGCAAAACATCGGGAAGCAGATTACATATAAGTCAGGGTACAGCAATTTTACCTTTGATTTGTGGATTATACTGCACATGATGGATTGCAATACCTCTTATTCCCATAGAAGACAGTATGTGACACCGATTAACTGGGCTTTTGAGGAACGATTTGAAAATATGGACGAGTTCAAAAAAGAGGCCAATTTCAAGCGTTGTCTTGGCAAGTTGCAGTTATCGAATGTTATTGATGCGGTAGGACGTGCGAAAAAGATTATGCTTAAGAATCAGGAAAATGGTTATATCCTGCATCAATATAAAGGATATCGATATTATAAAGAAAATCCCTCTCTTATGGCTTGGGAAGCAATTGAAAAAATATTGGCAGACTGCAAACTGATATAATTGGAACGGAGCACCTTATGGTGTGACGTGGGAAGAAATGGGGGTAAAACAGAAGGAAATATATGATACATCCGGATAAAATAGGAACAGAAGCTAAGAAAAAAAAGATGAAAATTTTAAGTTTCGCAGTTACTTAAAAGGTCATGCAGATGAAGAAGAGTTGGACAAGCAGTTTGCACGTCTGCACAAGGAACTGTTTGCGGATTATGATTGTAGTAAATGTAGAAATTGCTGCAAGATGTACAAGGGCAATATCCCGGAAGAGGATATTGAAAAGGATGCAGAATATTTGGGGATTATGAAAGCCCAATTCATTGATTTCTTTTTGAAAAAAGGGGAACATGGAATTGGGTATCAGACCAAACATAAGCCTTGTGATTTTCTGCAGGAAGATGACAGTTGTAAGCTGGGAGATTGTAAGCCGGATAATTGTAAAAAGTATCCTTACACAGACCAGCCGGAAAGGCTGTGGAGTTTGTTGGGGATATTGGATACGATTACCACTTTCATGATGCTTACTATGCAGGATAGTATGAATCTGACTTCAGAGTATGCAATGTTTCATCAAAAGAACCTTACGTGTTATTGGGGTAATCGCGAGGAACTGACCGACAAGCAAAGAAAAACTATCAAAGAATTAGGTTATACATACAGAGGTAAAAATCAGTGGTTATATTTTTTGTCCTTTGTGCCTGGATATTTTCCGTACAATATGAATCAAGAAGAAGTTTTGCGTATGAGTGAGTATATGCAGAATTTAGAACTGGCATTGAAATGCTATGAAGAGGATAATGTACAAGTCAATTTTGAATCGGGCAATATGTTTCATGTTGTTTTGAATGAAGATAAGGAGATTTTATGTCGAGGAGAAGCACCATCGCCATTTACAGCGTTTCAATACGGTAATTTACTGATTACCGATGAAGAGTTACTTTCAGACTTGGCGAAAGTCCCAAAAAGTAACGCTATATTAGAAGCGGATGTATCTGTGCTGGGGGCGGCTGTTTCAGATAAAAAGTATGAACGTCCTGCAAATCCCGCACTGCCATTATTAGGCGATGCAAAAACAGGAGTCATCATTAAATTTGAAATGGTGGAACCGGAGGAGGATGCCATGGTAATGTTGGCGGAGATTCTGATAGGCTTTATTTTTAAGTATGGGGCACCAAAGGAAGTAAGGGTGTCAAATGTGATTGTAGAAGCCGGGCTTGAACAGGTATGTGAGGTGTGCGGAATTAAGCTTCGCAGAGTAAGAAGATTGCCGGGATTAGAGGAATTTAAGAATAGTATGCGCAGGTTTGGATGAAAAATCGAACGAAATGGATGTGGATGAGGGGGTCTGCCAAGGTAGCACTAAAATTGATAGAAAGGTAACGTGTTGTGGACATTGGGAAGCATTTTTTTGGTATATATCCAAAGATATGATGAGGCAGATCAACAGAGCGCTAACATTAGAAAATTTTTAAGCAGACTACCTAAAAATACCCCTTTAATTGATGTTGATAACTGAATAGTAATGTGCAAGCTGAAATTTATATGGTAATATATTGACAAAAGTGTCTACACACTGTAGAATATGATTAAAGACTACAGCGTGTAGACGTTTTGCATTGGCGTTAAGTAATCAGATAAGGAGGTGCCCACATGAGTGATATGAGATTAGGAGCGGTAGAGTCTCGTTTTGCCGACATTATCTGGCAGAACGAGCCTTTGAGACCGGGTGAATTGGTGGAGCAGGCTGAAAAGGAATTGTCCTGGAAGAGAACGACTACATATACGGTTTTGAAGCGTCTGTGTGACCGTGGTATCTTTCAGAATCAGGACAGAATTATTACATCATTAATCAGTCGGGAAGAGTTTTATGCCAGACAGAGCGAGAAGTTCGTAGAAGAGACCTTTGAAGGTTCTTTACCGGCTTTTCTGACTGCTTTTGCCTCCAGAAAGAAATTATCAGGAGAGGAAATTGAGGAACTTAAGAAGGTGATTGAAGGCATGAGGGGGTGACAATATGGAACGGTATGCATTATTCTGCCGGGAAATTTTTGCTGAAGTTTTGAACATGAGCCTGATAGCCGGTGTTGTTATTGTATTTGTAATACTGGCAAGGCTGCTTTTGAAGAGAGCACCGAAGATATTTTCCTATGCATTATGGGCAGCGGTACTATTTCGGTTACTCTGTCCGGTATCGATATCTTCTCAGGTGTCTTTGCTTGGAGTATTTGATATGATAGCAGGGGAAAGCAGCAATGTTATCGGTAGTGAGTATTTATGGGGAGATATAGCACAGATAAAGTATCCGGAGGAAATGGTTTCAGCAAAGGAACTCAATTTGGAGATGGACGATGAAGCGTTACGGATACAGGGAACGTTGTTATCTGATAGTGTAGAACAAACATCTTCGGAGACTGTATCAACGACCGCCGAAGTACCAGTGATGGCTTTAAAAGCTCTGATGGAGAATCTTGCCTATATATGGCTTTCAGGGGTCCTGGTGATGCTTATATATGGTATATTTTCTTATGGGAAAATGCGTAGAAAGCTGATAGGTGCAGTACATCTGCGTGACAATATTTACCTGGCAGATCATATTGCATCTCCCTTTGTCATTGGCTTGCTTCGACCGCGAATCTATCTGTTGTCTTCGTTGCCAGAGAAAGAGCAGGAGTACGTTATCCAGCATGAGAGACATCATATCCACAGGCTGGATCACATCGTAAAAGTACTGGCATTTACGGCTCTTAGCATACACTGGTTCAATCCTCTGGTCTGGGCAGCATTTGTGCTGTTGGGAAAAGATATGGAAATGAGCTGCGATGAGGCAGTGGTAAGAAAGTTAGGAGAGGATATCCGGGCAGATTATTCGCTTTCTCTTTTGAGTCTGGCCACACGTCAGAGAATTCTTTCGGGTGCACCGCTGGCATTTGGGGAAGGAGATACAAAGGGGAGAATCAGGAATCTTGCAAATTGGAAGAAACCCAAGGTTTGGGTTTGCGTACTTGCTGCAGTCCTCAGTATATTTGTAATCGCGGCAGGTGCTGTAAACCCTAAGAAAAGTCAAGTGCCGCAACTGAACTTTGGAGATATTTATAACAGGGAGACAGAGCCTGCAGGAAAGGATGCTTTAGAGGCTGCTGTGTCGGCAGCAATCCTTGAACAAGATAACTCGGGAGTCTCGGATGGTCTGTTCCACTGCGAGAGTCATATTATATTTGATACAGAAAGTACGGGTGTGGTTCTGTCGGCGGAAGGCGGTGAGCATAAGCAGCAGGTTACAGTATATGCGCTGGTGTTGAACATGCGTTTCGGATATTCCGGGGCAGGATTCCATGATCAGGGCGGGAGCCATATTCCCACAGCGATAACTTTTGAGATAAATGAGGCAGGAGAATATACGCTGGTAGAATATTGGCTGCCAAAGGATGGCGCTTATTATGAGTCGTCTATCCGTGAAAAATTCCCAAATCATATCGAAGAGGAAGTTATGGACACTCAAAAGTACATTCTTTGGCAAATGCAGGACTGCTATCATCAGGCTGTTCAGTATGGCGATGTGGATACCGACACTGTGGTAGGAGGATTGCTGGAAGAATTGCAGCACCATCTTGTGGCGAATAATTCTTTTGTAAGTAATGAGAGAATTTACGAGGAGGCTCATGACAATTACGCGCAATATCGGGAGCTGATCTATTATGGAAAGTATACATTGGAGTACTGCTTCAAGGAATTTACGAAAGGTGGTCAGAAAGACCTTAGAGGTTTCCTGATGGCATCGTTTTGTCGGGATATCATGAGTGGATTTGGAGAAGACATGATGGCTGATATGGAATCTGCCAACGGGCAGGAATGGTTTGATATACTTTACCAGATTGCCGGATCGATGGAACAACGGTATACCGAAGACGAAATGCAAAATGATTATCCTATATTTCAGATGGTTCTGGAAGTGGGAGACGGATATGTACCGGAAGCAGAGAAAAGAACGGAGGGAACGGATGAAATAGATTGGCAGGAAATCATGAAAAGGTACGTGGACCAGGAAAAGAAACGGCAGTATGGGAATTGATTAAGAAATTCGCCAGGGAGTCTAAAAGGCTTTCCGGCGAATTTCGTTTTGCGAAATTCTTTATTAAAAAACATAAGTGTGTTATAATAAGTGGGAAATGTTATAGACGCATAGTTACAAGAATCAGATAATCAAGGAGGAACGTCTATGGAACAGCAGATTTTTACGAATGAGGTAATTTTATCCTGGCTTCAGTATTATGCCAAAAACACTACTCTGGATTTAGAGCATGTAAAGATTATTGACATCACCAAGAAGAATAAAAATATTATTCCCACTGTTGAGTCGCACAAAACTACTTTGGTATTTACTAACGCGGGCATTGATGACATTTTTTATCGTCTGTGGAATGCCGGGTTAGGGGAATGTGATGTATGGTACAATGAGGGCTCCGATCCTTCCGGTGAGATTCTTAACCAGAAAGTGAAAGATATGATTGACCGGGGAATCAACGCTTCGGCAGGCATGCTGATCATCAATCCCAATGCCAGAAATACAGCGAAAATCGGCCTTAGCAATGAAATGTTCCAGCGTGGCTCCATCCAGTATGTGGGCAGTGAAATCCGTGCAGTCATCTTAAATAAAATGATGGTGGCGCCTCAGGATGATATTTGTGTAATCGGCGGCGAAAGTATTGCCATTGAAGCAGCGCTGATGGCTCCGGAAGGCTCTGTGCTTGCTGTTGAATACAGCCGTCAGGACCGAGCTACGCTGGAAGATAATATGGCACATTTTGATCTGCACAATATTAAGATTATCGACCACATTGATGCTGAAAGTATGAAGGACTGCCCGGTACCGTCTTTGGTATTTTTAGTGGCATCTGCCAGCACAGAGCAGGAGCTTTCCTATTTGACAAGCATTAATCCGAATATTAACGTTGTTATCTATACCCTGGATTTTAAGGTGGCTGCTAACATCAGCAACACGTTGCAGGATTTAGGGCTGACGGATATTGATGTTATACAGATATCCATATCTAAGCTGGGAAGCAAAAATACTTTCAAGCAGGAGCCCGCACCGTGGATCATCACTGCCAGAAGCCGTAATAATGCGTAAAGATATTGCTTGATTCGGGAAAAAATGAATACTTATAACGAAGCACAAATACAGGCAATAACAACAATACAGGGTCCTGTCATGGTTATCAGCTGTGCGGGATCCGGTAAGACTACGGTGATTCTGGAGCGGACAGCGCGGATCCTTAAGCAGACGGGCAGGCCGAGCCGGATTCTGGTAGTGACTTTTTCCAAGGCAGCAGCTACGGAGATGGAGCAAAGATTTCGGGAAAAATATGGAGCGGGTGGGGTGCGTTTTGCAACGATTCATTCCATCTGCTATTCCGTACTGGCATCTACTTACGGATTGAAAGCAGATGCTATACTGAAAGAAAGCGAGAGGCGGCAGTTCTTCCGAAATGTGCAGGAGTCACTGATGGCCGGAGGCGCAGAGATTGCGGATGATTTTGACGAATTTTATCAGGAAATCACTTCTGTTATCAGCCGTGTGGCATCAAGAGCGGACAGTAGTGGCATGATATCAAGAGCGGACGGCAGCCGTGCGGTTTTAAGGGCAGAAGGCGGTAATATTTTAAGTAATATCTGTGATGATGCAGAAAAACGAAAAATGTATCAGCGGATATTGGAGGAATATACTGTTTATAAGAAACGGAACCGAAAAGTGGATTTCGATGATATGATTCTTCTCTGCTACAGGTGTCTGAAAGGGAATGCGCAGGTGCTTGCTTATTGGCAGGGTATTTTTGATTATGTCTTAATAGACGAATATCAGGATACCTCCGCACTGCAGGCACAGATTTTCTTTCTCTTGTGTAAAAAACACCGGAATCTCTGCGTAGTAGGGGATGATGATCAGGCGATTTATGGTTTCAGAGGAGCTGACAGCAGCATTTTCTTAAAGTTCCAGCAGCAGTATCCGGACTGCAGGAAAATATTTATGACTGTGAATTACAGAAGTCTGCCGCAGATCGTGAGGCGGTCGGCAGCAGTGATCGGGCATAACGGACAGAGATTTGCCAAGGAATTTCAGACGGTCAGAGAAGGCAGCGGTAAGATACAGATCATCAGATGCGGAAGCGATTTAAAGCAGGTGGAAGCGGTACTTAGAGGCGTGGATGAGGCCATGAAAAAAGGGCTGGCTTTGAAGGAAATGGCAGTTCTGTATCGGGTGAAAAGAGAAGCGGCTTCGCTTGTCAACAGACTTTTGCTGGAAGGGATTCCTTTTTATACGAGAGAACTTCCGCTGGATATTCATAAGGGAATGGTCTATCAGGATGTGATGGCATATTATCGGCTGTCTAATCGGATAGAGATGCAGGGCGATCTGCAGAGAATCATCAATCGCCCCAAGCGGTATCTGAAGCAGCAGTTGGTGAGAGACTGCAGGCTTGACAGAAATCAGTTATACCAGGCCTGCATCAGGGATGCGGTGTTGCCCAGGGAATACGACCGGATTAATGATACGGTGAATCAGTTCTTTCTGGACTTACGCAACCTGAAAGACTTGTCTCCTTCCTCATTTTTGGAATATTTGGATAAAGATATGGGGTATGTGGAAAGCCTGAAAGAGTATGCAGAATATCGAAAGATTTCCTCAGAGGAAATGGAGCGGGACTATGCAGCACTGGCAGCGGAGGTAAAAGGATTTCAGAATATGGCACAGTGGATGGCTTATGTGGAGGAAACCGGCAGCAAAGGTTTTGTACCGGATGAAAATGGACTGTATCTTTCTACGTTTCATGGCGCCAAAGGGTTGGAATGGAAGAAAGTCTGGATACTTTCAGCCGATGAGAAAGTGACGCCTTATCTGAAAGAAGGAGAATATCAGGACCTGGAAGAAGAACGGCGCCTTTTCTACGTGGCGATGACACGAGCGAGGGATGAACTGCAGATATTGACGACATCAGGGAAAGACCGGGGAAAACGAAAGATGTCCCGGTTCGTGGAAGAAATGATGGGGCAGAAGTAATAAATGTGGAGGACACGTGAACATGGCAAAAAAGAGTCTGGGGCAATGGAATGAATACCATATCATGCAGGGCAGCTGCAAGGTGGCCCGAATAAGCCGCAACGGTATCTGCCGGATTGTGGACGAAAAAAGAATGCCATATAATCTGTATCTTGAGGAAGGTTCTGATTTAGACGTTCAGCTGCAGAATCTGGAGAACTTTTACTATTGGTGTGCGTCAAGGGTGTTGACGTTAGACAGGCAGTATGCAAAAGAGATTCTAAACAGTATCGGTGCTTCCCAGAGTATGACGGACAGAAGCCGGGCGGAGATTGCATTGTCCTATCATTGCTTGTCGTTAATGGATATTTTCTGGGTAAAGGAAGCTGACGAGGGGGTATCATTTCAGGACATTAATCTGTTTGAAAATCATCCGGACAGCACGTTTATTGATGTGGCTTTACGGGGAAGGCAGATGACGGTGGAGAACAGACATCTGGTTGCGGATGATCTGAGTACGCAGGGATGCTTTCCCAAAGCCTGGGTTCGGCAGAATGGGACGTTTTATCTGTTAAAGGATGGTGGAGAGGAGGCAGTTGCAAACGAACTGCTGGCCAGCAGGATATGCCGGTGTTTTCAGTGTAATCAAGTGGTTTATGAGCAGGAAGTATTTGATGGGCAGCAGGTGTCTGCCAGTAAAATCATTACTTCTTTGGAGAAAGCGATTGTGCCCATGGAGCATTTTGAAATCTATGCAGCCAATCAGGAAATTGATAAAATGGAGTACATTCTGGAATTGGATGGATACTCTTTCTATATGATGAATATTCTTGATTATCTTATTGGGAATACTGACAGGCATTGGGGAAACTGGGGATTTTTAGTTGACAATCACACGAATCAGCCTGTACGTCTGTATGACTTGATGGATTTTAACAGGGCATTTCAAAGCTATGATACAGTAGAAGGTGCTGTCTGTTTGACGACAGGGCGCAGGGAAGCGCAGCTTGCGGCGGCAGTGAAGGCAGTAGGAGCAATCGGATTGAATCAGATAGCTCCCGTACAGAGAGAATGGTTTATGGATGATAAAAAGTTTGAGATGTTTCAAAAGAGACTTGAGAAGCTGAAATTAGCCTCGAATACGAGAAAACAATGAAAGTAGACGAATAGTTCGTAGAATTGTCAAAAAAACTTGCTCTTATGATGTAGATTTGATATACTAAATAAAATGATATCACAAATGATGCAGGAGGCACATATGAGTAAAGGAAAAGGATTTTTAAATGAATTTAAGAAATTTATCATGCGCGGTAATGTCATGGATATGGCAGTCGGTGTTATCGTAGGTGGTGCATTCACCTCTATCGTAACCAGTCTGAACAAGGATATCCTGACACCGCTTCTGGGAATTTTCGGCGGTACCGATTTCTCTAATCTTGTATTGGTACTGGGAAGCGGCGAGGAGGCACCGATATTGGCATACGGTAACTTTATCACTGCAGTCATTAATTTCCTGATCACCGCTTTTGTTATTTTCTGTCTGGTGAAAGGAATGAATGCCATCGGCGAAAAATTAAAGCGCAAAGAAGAGGAAGCGCCTGCGGCACCTACTACTAAGACTTGCCCTTATTGTAAGAGCACTATCGCTATCGATGCAGTAAGATGTCCTCATTGTACTTCTGAACTGGAAAAGTAAGGATACAAAATGAACGGTGAAACAGGAACCGAAATTGGAGATGCAGAGGAGCAGCGTAAAGAGATTTTGATATTTCTGGAAAGCTATGAGTTCATGAAGTTGGGACAGGCTGTCAATCGTGGGCAGTGGGATAGTGCCATGATGACGCTTCGCAGGATGGATCAAAAGGTAAAGAAACTGGAAATCAAAGAATTTGAGCAGCCGATGAAAGGCTTGCGGCTTGCTGTGAGCGGCAGGAATGAACTGCAAGCAAAGCAGATATTAGCTATGCTGGTGGCCAAAAGGGTCAGGATGCGGGAAGCGCTGCAGAGTACCAAATGAGAGCTGCGAAGAAATATGAATTGAGAAAAATAAGTGCTGCGAAAATAGAAACCGTAGAGAAATGAAGTTCAGGGGAAGCCCGAAGCGTCATTGCGGCAGTTGAACTGTTGCAATTAGGCGTTTCGGGTTTTTTGTATTTTAGGATTAATTTAGGCATTTTTATGTAGCATTATCATCTGAAAACGTAGTATATAGGTGAGAGAGAAAGGAGGCGATTGTGTTACTGGATGAGGATATTACGAGACATTCTATATATTGACAATATTACAAGAATTCTATATAATATGTGATATCAAAATGATATCATAAAGATATATAAGGAGAAGAGAATATGTTACAAATAAAGAATCTATGCAAGACCTATCCGGGCGGTAAGAAAGCAGTAGATCACCTGAACCTGAAAATCGCACCCGGAGATATCTATGGTTTCATCGGTCACAACGGAGCCGGAAAGACTACGACGATTAAAGCAATAACCGGCATCATCGACTTTCAAGAGGGGGAGATTTTAGTAGATGGTATATCTGTCAGGAAGGATCCTCTTATCTGCAAGCGCAAAATTGCCTACATTCCTGATAATCCGGATCTGTATGAATATCTGACAGGGATCCAGTATCTGAATTTTATCGGGGATATCTTTCAAGTATCGGTTTCGGAAAGAGAAGAGAGAATCAGGAAATATGGGGAGTTGTTCGAACTGATGCCTGCATTGGGAGATTTGATTTCTTCTTATTCTCATGGTATGAAGCAGAAGCTTGCTATTATTTCTGCACTGTTGCACAAGCCGTCACTGATGATCATGGATGAACCCTTTGTAGGTCTGGATCCTAAGGCTTCTGTATTATTGAAAGACGTTATGCGTCAGATGTGCGAAGAAGGAACGGCTATCTTCTTTTCCACCCATGTGTTGGAGGTTGCAGAGAAGCTTTGTAATAAGGTGGCGATCATCAAGGATGGAAAGCTTGTGCTGTCAGGGCGGACCCGGGAAGTGATCGGAGGTCAGTCTCTGGAGTCTCTGTTCATGGAACTGGAGGAAAAATAATATGTGGAGAGAGGTTCGGTTGTTGACATCAGTAAGCCTTCGGAATATCTGGGGCGTGAATCAGATTCGGTTCAGTGGAGATAAGAAGCAGAAGAGAAGGCTGCTGTTGCTTTTGGTGACCTACGTGTTATTAGGTGTGATACTTGGCGGATATGCAGGCGGGCTGAGCTATGGATTGATTTTGCTGGGAATGGAGCGGGTGCTTCCGTCATATCTGCCGGCAGTGCTCAGTTTGCTGATCTTTTTCTTCACAGCGTTTAAAGCAGGAAGTATCCTTTTTGATACCGTTACCTACGAAATGCTGATTGCACTGCCGGTTCGGCCGGCAGCCATCGTGTTGTCCAGGTTCCTGAATATGTATGTGCAGAATATTGGAATGTGTTTGATAATCATGCTTCCGGCAGCAAGCGTGTATGCATGGTTCTTAAAGCCGGGATTGTGGTTTTATTTCAGCATGATATTGGGAACTTTTCTGATGCCCTTTTTGCCTATGACGGCAGCCTGTGCTATTGGAGCACTGGCTACGGCAGTCAGTTCGCGGATTAAATACAGGAACATGATCAACGTTGTATTGACGATTACTTTGACTATAGGGTTCCTTGTATTGGTGACGGCTGAGAGTGCAGCGTTGGAAGCGGAGGGAAGTATATTACAGAATGCAGAGATGTTGGGAGAAATAGCCGCAATGTTGGAACAGGGAATCGGTAGTATCTATTTTCCGGCAAAGTGGTTCAGCAGAGCTGTGGTGGACAGCAGCACAGCAGCTTTCGCTGGATTTTTCACCATATCAGTAGTGCCTGCGGCGCTGTTTGTTTCCCTGGTGCAGCGATATTTTAAAAAAATCTGTGAGGCGCTGCGTGCCCATAAGGCGCAGGGAAATTATGCACTTCAAGAACTGAAAGGGCGCAGTCAGCTGAGAGCATTATATCAAAAAGAAGTAAAACGATATTTTGCTTCCGGTATCTATGTGATGAATACGCTCATCGGCTATATCCTGATGGTGGTGTTGGCGGTCAGTATTTTAGTTGCAGGCGTTGAAGAAGTAGAACGAATGCTGGGGCTTCCGGGAGTAATGAGCAGGTTTCTGCCACTGGTTCTGGCTTTGGTCAGCAGCATGGGCTCCACGACGGTAAGTTCTATTTCCATGGAAGGAAAACAGTGGTGGCTGACGAAAAGCCTGCCTCTTACTACGGCGCAGATTTTGGACAGTAAGATATTGGTAAATCTGACAGTAGCATTGCCTTGTCTGGTGCTTACAGATCTGATTCTGATGATTGCAGTGAAGACTACTTTTCTGGGATATGTGTGGATTTTTGTAATACCTTTCGCTTACCTGTTGCTTTTTTCGGTACTTGGTATTACTATTAATCTGAAAATGCCTCTCTTTGACTGGGAGTCGGAGGCTGTGGTGGTAAAACAAAGCGGTGCGGTAGTTGTATCTATGATGACAGGAATGATTTCCACAATCCTTCCCATGGTGCTTGTCTTAGTTTTGCCACGGCGTCTGACGGATGTCTGTCTGGGAGCGGTAACGGTTCTGGTATTGGCTGTGACGGCGGTACTGTACCGAAAGAACAGAAGGGTGGACTTAAGAAAAATATGAGATACGTAAAGCCTCATTACTATGAAGATTTTCAGTGCACGGCAGACAGATGTCCTGACACCTGCTGTGCCGGATGGCAGATCGTAATTGATGAGGAATCACTTGAAAAATACAGCCGGGTGAGAGGGCCTTTCGGGAACAGGCTCTTTGATTCTATAGATTGGGAAGAAGGAAGTTTCCGCCAACAAAAAGGCAGATGCTGCTTTTTAGATGAAGAAAATCTGTGTGACCTTTACAAAATACTTGGAAAAGATTCTCTGTGCAGAACCTGTCGAATGTATCCCAGACATGTTGAAGAGTATGAGGGGCTGAGGGAGCTTTCTTTGTCGTTGTCCTGTCCGGTGGCGGCGGAAATGATTCTGACCTGTAGAGAGCCGCTTCGGCTGATTGAGGAGGAGACAGACGAGGCGGAAGAACTGGAAGAGGAATTCGAGGATTTTGATCTGCTGATGTTTACGCAGCTGGAAGATGCAAGGGCTGTGATATTTGCACTTCTGCAGGACCGCGAACGGACTATGGACCAGAGAATAGGTCTGACTAGGCAGATGGTGGAGCAGATGCAGAAATGCATCGATGAAGAGCGGTATTACGATGTAGATGGCGTAATTGACCGGTTTCGGCAACTGTCAGAATCGGAAATGCCTCAGGGAATCAGTATGACTGATGAGCCTGAAATGTCAAGATACACAAAGATGTGCCGCGAATATACGGTCTTCGGACGATTGGAAAGATTGCGGCCTGAATGGTCTGATTTACTGGACGATGCCTGGATGACATTGTATGAAAAGGGAGAGGATACTTATCAGGAAATCCGTGAGGAATTTGAGACTTATTGTGCTGATGTCTGGAAAGAAGAATGGACGCTGTTTTCAGAGAATTTGTTTCTGTTTTTCCTGTATACTTACTTCTGTGGAGCAGTTTACGATGACTGGATTTACAGCAAATTTGCGTTGGCGGAATTTTCAGTTCGGTGGATTCAGGAACTTATTATGGCAAGATGGGCTGAGAATGGGGAGATTTCCCGTGAGGATTATATTGAAATCGCCTATCGGTATGCCAGGGAGATCGAGCACTCTGATGAGAATCTGAATATGCTGGAAGAGTGGCTGACTGAGGGAGTATATGAGGGATGAGTGATCGCAGAAGGATTGCGTATCTGCCGCAGGAGCGGTGAGAGTGACATCCTTCTTCTGGATGAGCCTTCTACTTATCTGGATATTCCTGCCCAATTGGAGCTATTGGACCTTTTAAAGAGCCTGACCCGTCAGGGGAAGACCATTATTATGGTTTTTTCAGAAAAGAAATTTTTCGTAACTAAGTGAAACCAACATGCCGCTTTTGACGAGGTATATAATGAAGGCACTGATGGATAAGTGTGAGTCTGTGTTACCAAGGAGGGTTGCCCATGCAGGATGAAAAAATCGTCGACTTATACTGGCAGCGGGACGAAGCAGCGATTCGCGAGACCGAACAGAAATATGGCCGCTATCTTACCAAAATCGCATACAATATTCTGGCTGATCTGGAAGACAGCAAGGAAAGTGTCAACGATACTTATCTGAACGCCTGGAATTCCATGCCGCCTCATAAGCCGGACATTTTGTCTACATATTTAGGAAAGATCACCAGGCGGGTATCCATCGATGTATTCCGCAGGCGCAACAGGGTGAAGCGCAGGGCATCGGAGTATGCTGTTTCCCTTTCTGAACTGGAGGACTGTATCTCTCAGGGGAATGTGACGGAAGCAGAAGTGGATGTACGGCTGCTTGCAAAAGCCATCAATGATTTTCTGCGGACACTGCCGGAGGGAGCGCGGAATACTTTCATCGGAAGATATTATTTTTTGGACCCGTTAAAAGAAGTGGCAGCTTATTGTGGCATGAGCGAATCCAAGGCAAAGAGCATGTTGTACCGCACCAGGTGCGGCCTGAAAGCTTATCTGGAAAAGGAGGGGTTCGAAGTATGAAGAAAGAACTGCTGCATGATGCGCTGAATCTGTTGGATGATGATATGATAGAGGCAGTGGAAGCTTTGCGGGGGAAGAAAAAAGGAAAGATCAACCGGCAGAAATGGGGTTCTTTAGCTGCATGCTTTTGCGTAGCAGTGGTGGCGATTGCGGCTGTCAATCGTGCCGGCATTTTTTCAGGGAAGGAGACCGGCATGGAGCAAAGTGCGGAAGGTGCTTTGACAACGGGAAATGAAGCTGCATCTTCCCAGGCGGTGGCGGCGATTGAGGCGGTGACGGAGAGAGAGGAGACCGGCGCAGAGGGGATCGTCATTCCTAAGATGGAAGTGGATTTGAATCAGTCGGATGGAGCCACGATGGATATGCTTGCGCTCTTCTTTTATCAGGGCAGATGTTATGTGGAATATGAGAGAATTGAGAACGGCATAGAATTTGTAGGGGAAAAACTGGGAACAATTAAGGGAACGGTTGATGAGTGGAATATAAAGGACGGTTATGTGGAACTTGCCGGAAGTATTTCAGGCGATTTCTATGCAGTGGATGGCTATGATCAGTCTTTTATGCTGTGTATGAAAAATTATGATGGTTCCGTTACTACTTTTATTAACAATAATGATATTACTGTGCGAACAGGTGCTGATTTGTTTGAAGACAGATTTCATCTGACAGGAAATTATGAGATTGTGGAATATCAGACCATAGACGATGAGTTTGGTGAACTGATTCAGCTGTCAGAAGAGGATGAAGAAGTGATTGCACTGTTTGTGGAAGCAGTGAATGATGCACCTTTTATGCTGAGCAAAGAGATTCCTTTGGATGAGGGAGAAAGAAGCAGATCTGACAGGTTGATTTATCGCATGTTCTTTCGGATGAAGGATGGAATGACAGTCAAATTGAATCTATTTAAAGGGGGATACGTTGAGCTGTGGAGATTTGGCTATGTATGTGTGCAAGTGGATAGCGATATTTTTGAGCAGATGATTGCAGTTTTGGAAAGTGGAGGATGATTAGGAGGGATGTGCATGAAGAGAACGTTTTTATCACAGGCAGGAATAGGTGTGTTGGCAGCAGCTGTCATGGTATCGTGCACCGGCTGCGGATTGACAAAGCAGGAGAATCTGATGGATGGAATCAAGAAGAACGAGGTAGTCATGAGCGATTCTATGGAAGCAGGAAATGTAGCTGCGACAGATTTTGCTGTCAGGCTCTTTGAAGCCGGTCTGGAAGAGGAGAAGAACACGCTCATTTCTCCTCTGTCCGTTCTGTGCGCCCTTGCCATGACAGCTAACGGTGCCGAAGGTGAGACCCTTGCACAGATGGAAAACGTGCTGGGAATGCCGATTGCGGAACTGAACACTTATCTGCACACCTATGTGGAGCAGCTGCCGGAAGAGGAGACTTACAAGCTGAGCCTGGCCAATTCTATCTGGGCTCTGAAAGATGATGGCTTTATTATTAATCAGGATTTTCTCCAGACCAATGCAAATTATTATGGCGCAGATATTTACAGAACGGAATTTGACGATTCTACACTGAAGGCCATCAATGACTGGGTAAAC
This sequence comes from Lachnospiraceae bacterium, assembly GCA_017465845.1. Lineage (GTDB taxonomy): Bacteria > Bacillota > Clostridia > Lachnospirales > Lachnospiraceae > Acetatifactor. The sequence continues at coordinate 24,474 of JAFTVH010000076.1, forward strand.
GAGCATACCGATAGCATGATTCCGCAAATCCTGGATCAGATTCCGGAGAATGCACTGATGTATCTGGTGAATGCGCTGGCATTTGACGCCCAGTGGCAGGATCCCTATAAGGAATCTCAGGTGCGTGAAGGAACATTTACAACAGAGGCCGGGGAAGAGCAGAAAGTGCAGATGATGTACTCAGAGGAGGACTGGTATCTGGAGGATGAAGGCGCCACCGGTTTCATAAAGTATTATGATGACCGTGCTTATGCGTTTGTGGCGTTGATGCCAAAGGAGGGTATCAGTGTGGCGGATTACGTCTCCAACCTTACCGGGGAACATTTAAGCGAATTACTTTTCAGTCCGGAGAGAACAATCGTAAAGGCAGCAATCCCCAAGTTTGAGAGCGAATACAGTACAGAGATGAGCAAGATTCTTATTGACATGGGGATGACGGATGCATTTAATGGGGACGAAGCAGATTTTTCAAGGCTGGGCACCGCTGCAAACGGTAATATCGCTATCAGCCGGGTGCTCCACAAGACCTTTATTTCCGTGGGAGAGATGGGGACAAAGGCCGGAGCTGCCACAGTAGTGGAAATGGTAGAATGCACCGCAATGGTGGTTGAGAATTCGCAGACGGTGTATCTGGACCGGCCTTTTGTGTATCTGCTGGTTGATTGTGAGAACAATCTGCCGCTTTTTGTGGGGACTTTGATGGACATAGAGGAGTGATGGGGGCTGCACTTACGGAAATCATCACTGGCCTGCTTTGTCGGATATAATAAGAAAACACCTTCTTTGAACGTGGGTTATCCCACGGCAAAGGGGTGTTTTTGCTGTAGTTGGGAATCATGTGACCAGAAATTTTTTTTAGGGGTGGTAGAATTGCTCCAAATAGAGTAAAATATACTGGAACACTTCATAGAGTCAGGAAAGCGGGGAGTGAAATGAAGCTTACACAGTTATTAGAAAAATTAGATTATGAACTGATACAAGGTACTCTTGAAAAAGAAATCACAGGGGTGGTATACGATTCCCGAAAAATAACGAAAGGCTGTCTCTTCCTATGCATCTGCGGCGCCAACTTCGATGCGCACCAGGCAGCTGCAGAAGTAGCTGATAAAGGTGCAGCAGTCCTGGTTGTATCTAAGGAAGTAGAAGGAGTCTCAGAAAAAGATGTAACAGTGATCAAAGTGCCTGATACACGCTACGCTATGGCATTTATCTCAGCAGCCTGGTTCGGCCACCCGGCAGAGAAGATGAAAGTCATCGGTGTCACCGGAACCAAAGGCAAGACCACCACAGCTTATCTGGTAAAATCGATTCTGGAAAACGCCGGTCACAAAGTAGGCTTGGTGGGTACCATAGAAGTCATTATCGGAGAGGAGCACATTCACGCGGTGAACACTACACCGGAGTCCTATCTTTTACAGGAATATTTTGCCCGGATGGTGGAAGCGGGACTGGATACAGTGGTCATGGAGGTATCTTCCCAGGCTCTGATGATGCACAGGTCTCAGGGATTTATTTTCGATTATGGTATTTTTACCAATCTGGAGCCGGATCATATCGGGCCCAACGAGCATGCTTCCTTTGAAGAGTATATGGCCTGCAAGGGTCTGCTTTTCAAACAGTGTAAAGTAGGTATCGTCAACAGTGATGATGTACATTATAAAAAGGTTATCAACGGTCATACTTGCAGCATAGAGACTTTCGGTATGGGCAATGGTGCAGATTTGAGAGCAGAGCAGCTGAAGTTGGTGCATAAGCCGGGAGAACTGGGCGTTTCGTTCCAGGTGAAGGGGCTGATGGATTTTGAAGTGGAAGTACCTACTCCGGGCAGATTCAGCGTCTATAATGCGCTGACAGCCATTGCCATCTGCAGACATTTTGATGTGCCCACAGAGGCGATTAAGAAGGCATTGCTGGCGGCGCATGTAAAGGGCAGGATTGAGATGGTAAAGGTATCTGATAACTTTACGCTGCTTATCGATTATGCCCATAACGCCATGGCGCTGGAGAGTCTGTTGAGCACGTTAAAGGAATACGAACCCAACCGCCTTGTATGTCTCTTTGGCTGCGGCGGCAACCGCTCCAAACTTCGCCGCTATGAGATGGGTGAGGTCAGCGGAAAGCTGGCAGACCTGACTATTATTACGTCCGATAATCCAAGATTTGAGGAGCCACAGGATATCATCAATGATATTAAAGTGGGAATTGCTAAGACGGATGGAAAATATGTGGAAATCTGTGACCGTAAGGAAGCTATCCGCTATGCCATCGAGCATGGGCAGCCGGGAGATATTATTGTGCTGGCAGGCAAAGGCCATGAGGATTATCAGGAGATCAAGGGTGTGAAATATCCTATGGATGAACGAATTTTGATACAGGAAGTACTTGAGGGAAGGTAGGATGATAATTTGTATGCGGATATCATAGTAGATATCTCCCATGAAAAACTGGATAGACCTTTTCAGTATCTGGTGCCTGCCGGACTGGAGCCGGTACTGGAAGAAGGAATGTGTGTGAAGATTCCTTTCGGAAAGGGCAACAGGCTGATTCAGGGATATGTAATCGAGCTTACGATGCAGTGTAAGTTCGACCCGCTTAAAATGAAGGAAATCCACAGTGTGGTAAAAAGCAGTGCAGGGGTGGAGGCCGGGATGATCCGGCTGGCAGCCTGGATACGCAAGAATTATGGTTCTACCATGATACAGGCGTTAAAGACAGTTCTTCCTGCCAAAAAGACGGTAAAGCAGCTGGAGCACCGCACCATAGAAAGAATTGCGGACAGAGAGACACTGATAGCAGCCTTGGGAGAGGCCGGGCGAAAGAAACAGGCCGCAAGGGAGCGGTTGCTGACACAGCTTTTGGAGAATGAAAGGATTCCTTATGAGTGGGTCACCGGAAAGCTGGGCGTATCCGGTGCATCCATAAACGGCCTGGTGCAGAACGGACTGATTCGTGTGGTAACAGACAGTGCCTACCGCAATCCGGTCAGATGCAGAGAGCAGTCAGGGGAAAAGAAGCAGCTGAGTGATAAACAGCAGCATATCGTAGACGAGGTGTTGTCTGACTTTGATGGGGAAAAGCCCGGTACTTATCTGATTCACGGTATCACGGGAAGCGGTAAGACAGAAGTTTATATGGAGCTGGTGGAACAGATGGTGGCAAGAGGCAGGCAGGCGATCGTATTGATTCCTGAAATAGCGCTGACCTATCAGACGCTGCTTCGGTTTTACAAGCGCTTCGGAGACCGGGTCAGTGTCATGAATTCCACCTTGTCTGCCGGAGAAAAGTATGACCAGTGTGAAAGGGCGAAAAAAGGTGAAATTGATGTCATCATCGGACCGAGGTCAGCTCTTTTCACGCCGTTTCCCAATATTGGTGTTATCATCATTGATGAGGAGCATGAAAACAGTTATAAAAGTGAAAGTACACCGAAATATCATGCAAGAGAGACAGCAAAAGAGGTGGCAAGAATGCACGGTGCCAGCCTGGTGCTGGGTTCCGCCACACCCTCTCTGGAGGCCTATTACAGAGCCTGTGAGGGAGAATATAAGCTTTTTACATTAAAAGAAAGGCTGACTGGAGGAACCCTTCCAAAAGTGCATACTGTGGACCTTCGGGAAGAGCTTCGTGAAGGTAACCGTTCCATTTTCAGCCGAAAGCTGCAGGAACTATTGTCTGACCGGCTGCAGAGGGGAGAGCAGAGCATGCTTTTCCTAAACCGGCGCGGTTACGCAGGATTTATATCCTGTCGTGCCTGTGGTCACGTGATGAAGTGTCCACACTGCGATGTGTCTCTTTCGGAGCACAGAGACGGCAGACTGGTATGTCATTATTGCGGATATGCGCAGCCTAAGGTGAGCAACTGTCCCAGCTGCGGTTCCAGGTATATCATGGGATTCAAGGCCGGAACCCAACAGATTGAGGATAAGCTGAAAGAGCTTTATCCTCAGGCAAGGGTCCTCAGAATGGATGCAGATACTACAAAAACGAAGGATAGTTATGAGAAAATCCTTTCTGCATTTTCCAATGGAGAAGCAGATATCCTGATCGGAACCCAGATGATCGTTAAGGGGCATGATTTCCCGAATGTTACTCTGGTTGGTATTATAGCAGCTGATCTGTCACTGTCCATCGGTGATTACAGGGCGGGAGAACGTACTTTCCAGCTGCTCACCCAGGCTGCAGGCCGTGCCGGACGAGGTGCCAGAGCAGGAGAAGTGGTCATCCAGACCTACCAGCCGGAGCACTATGCAGTGGTACATGCTGCCAATCAGGATTATGAGAGCTTTTATCAGGAGGAAATCCTCTATCGTGAGATGCTTGGATATCCGCCTGTGTCCCATATGCTGGCAGTGCAGATTTTTTCTCAGGAGGAAAAAAGCGGAATGGAGCTGGCAGGGTATCTTGCCCGGATTGCTTCCGGATTCATAGAAAACGGAGAGTCACCGGCCTGCAGAATGATGATTTTGGGACCGGCTCCGGCGTCTATCGGAAGAATTAATGATATTTTTAGATTTGTATTCTATATAAAATATGGAAAATATGATAAACTGGTACAAATAAAGGATGTACTGGAGGAAAAGCTGTCGCAGTATCAGGGGAAAGAGAACGTACAGTTTGACTTTGACCCCATGAATGTGATGTAGAAACAACAGAAGAAAGGCAGGAGAAAAGAAAATGGCAATTCGTAATATCAGAGAAATGGGAGATGAAGTTCTGGGAAAAGTATGTAAAGAGGTAACGCAGATGACACCCCGAACAAGAGAATTGATTGAAGATATGCTTGAGACCATGTATGAGGCTAACGGAGTGGGACTTGCAGCACCTCAGGTGGGCATTTTGAAGAGAATTGTGGTAATTGATACCACAGGAGAGGACCCTCATATCCTGATCAATCCCAGAATTGTGGAGACAAGTGGGGAGCAGACAGGCCAGGAAGGCTGTTTAAGTGTACCGGGCAAGTCAGGAGTGGTGACCAGACCCAATTATGTGAAAGCTGTGGCACTGGATGTGAACATGCAGCCTATCGAGCTGGAGGGTACGGAGCTTCTGGCAAGAGCTATCTGTCACGAACTGGACCATCTGGATGGTCATCTCTATGTAGAAAAAGTAGAGGGAGATCTGATGGATGTGACCTACGATGATGAGGAAGAAGAGGAAGAATAAATGAAGATTGTATTTATGGGAACCCCTGATTTTGCTGTGGGGGCTTTGGAAGCTTTGATTGCAGCAGGACATGAGATTACTGCTGTGGTTACACAGCCTGATAAGGCAAAGGGAAGAAGCGGCCAGCTGATTTTCCCGCCGGTGAAGGAGTGCGCACTGCGCCACAATATTCCGGTCTTTCAGCCTGCAAAAATCAAGACACCGGAAGCAATCGCAGAGCTTAAGACATATCCGGCAGAAGTTTATGTTGTAGCTGCTTTCGGGCAGATTTTGTCTCAGGAAATCCTGGATATGCCGTATTACGGCTGCCTGAATATCCATGCCTCTCTGCTTCCGGGCTACAGAGGCGCATCTCCTATTCAGAATGTGATCCTGAATGGAGAAGAAAAGACCGGTATTACGATCCAGCAGATGAATATCGGGATTGATACCGGCGATATGCTTTACCAGAAAGAAATTGATATTGAAAGAACGGATACCTTTGAGACACTGCATGATAAGCTGACGGTGCTGGGCGGAGAGGCAATTGTGGAAGCATTGGCGCTTCTGGAAGAAGGCAGCCTGGAACCGGTGCCTCAGGATGAGGAGCTCAGTTCTTATGCGCCGCTCATCACCAAAGGAATGGGAAAAATTGATTTTTCCAGATCAGCTTATGAAATTGAACTGAAAGTGCGGGGGCTGAACCCATGGCCAAGTGCATTTACTACCTATCATGGAAAACAGTTAAAAATCTGGGAGGCTGTAGCGGAAGAGCAGGTATCAAAGGAAACTGCATGCGGAAAAATCCTTGAGGTCAATAAAGATTGTGTAGTAATCGGTACAGGAAAGGGTATACTGAAAGTATATAGCTTGCAGCTGGAAGGAAAGAAGCGAATGAGCGCTCATGATTTCCTGCTGGGTGTACGAATGAAGGTGGGAGAAACACTGGGGGAGTAAAGCTTTTGAGAACGGCTGAAGTGTCGGAACAATGCTGAAAGTCAGGTTATTGCAAAGCCTGATTTAGGAAGTGGAGGCAAATAAAATGTTATATATGGGTTATTACGGATATGGAATGTTCTGGGATCCAACGTATCTGTTGGTCATCATCGGCATGCTTCTCTGCCTGGGTGCCAGTGCGCTGGTAAACAGTACCATGAACAAATACAGTAAGGTCAGAAACATGAGCGGATTGACGGGAGCAGATGCCGCCAGAAGAATTCTGAATCAGGAAGGCCTGTACGATGTACAGATTGAATGCCTGAGAAATGGGAAAGGGGATCATTATGATCCCAGAACGAAAACAGTAAGGCTGTCTTATGAAAATTATAATTCGGCGTCTGTGACAAGTGTTGGTGTGGCTGCCCATGAATGCGGTCACGCCATCCAGCATGCGAAAGGCTATGTGCCTATTAAAATCAGATCCGCACTGGTACCTGTCGTCAATATCGGAAGTAATCTTGGGATGCCCCTTATTTTTCTGGGCATCTTGCTGGGCTGGAACCAGACACTGATTCAGATTGGTATCTGGGCTTTCTCGCTGGCTGTACTGTTCCAGCTGATTACTCTGCCTGTGGAATTCAATGCTTCCAGACGTGCGGTGTCCAAGATTGACCAGTACGGTCTTTTAAGTGTACAGGAAAATAATGGCTGTAAGAAAGTGTTGACTGCAGCAGCCCTGACTTATGTGGCTGCAGCTGCTTCCTCTATCCTGCAGCTGCTTCGTCTGGTATTGCTCTTTGGGGGCAACCGCAGACGGGATGACTGATGCAGAATACTAAAAAAGAAAGGCGATAACGCAATATGTCAGAAAATACCAGAGAGATCGTTCTGGACATGCTGCTTTCCATAGAACGAAGTGAAGAATATTCTCATAAATTGATGAAAGCAGTTCTGGATAAATATGATTATCTGGACGCTCAGGAGAAAGCTTTCATGAAGCGTCTGGCGGAAGGTACCATAGAGCGACAGATAGAACTGGACTATGTGCTGGAACAGTTTTCCAGTGTGCCGGTGAAGAAGATGAAGCCTCTGATCCGGTGCCTGATGCGGATGAGTGCGTATCAGATATTGTACATGGACAGTGTGCCGGACAGTGCAGTCTGCAATGAGGCGGTAAAGCTGGCCGGAAAAAGAAAGTTCCAGAATCTGAAAGGTTTTGTCAATGGTGTCTTAAGGAATCTGTCCAGAAACAGAAGTTCTATCAAATGGCCGGATCAGGAAAAAGAGCCCCAGCAGTGGATGAGCATAATCTATTCCATGCCTTTGTGGCTGGTGCAGCTCTGGGTCAAAGAGTATGGTAAAGATAGGACTCTTACCATGCTTTCAGGCCTTTCCCAAGTCCATCCTGTAACCATCCGTTTTCGCAAGGCACTTGACAAAAACGTCCGACTGGAGTATATTGCACAAATGGAAAAGATGGGTGTGGAGGTGACGCCTTCACCTTATCTGGAGTATGCTTATACACTGAAAAAAGCAGAGGGAGTCGCCTCTCTCCCCGGGTATGAGGAGGGGGCATTTACAGTGCAGGATGTCAGTTCCATGCTGGCGGTAGAGGCAGCAGGAATCAAGACTTCCGATTATGTAGTTGATATCTGCGCAGCACCGGGCGGAAAGAGCCTGCTGGCAGCAGAGATGGCAGGAAAAGTGCTTTCCAGAGATGTCAGTGAGAATAAGCTTGACTTGATAGAGGAAAATGCACAGCGCATGCAGGCAGACAATATGATAGTGGAACAGTGGGATGCGACAGTCACAGATGATGCTTTGATTGGGAAGGCTGATGTAGTACTTATGGACGTGCCGTGTTCCGGTCTTGGCGTCATGGGAAAGAAGCGCGATATCAAATATCACGTGACACCGCAGAGCCTGCAGGAGATTACTGCACTTCAGAAGAAAATCGTAGCTGCCAGCTGGCAATACGTGAAGCCGGGCGGGGTGCTGCTTTATAGTACCTGTACGGTGAGAAAAGAAGAGAATGAAGAGATGTGCAGTTTTATCTGTAAGGAATTCCCCTTTACTCTGGAGGAAAGCAGACAGCTTTTCCCGGGAGAAGATGACTGCGATGGGTTCTTTTTTGCCAGATTACGTCGAAAAGAATAAAACGGAAAATTAAGGCGGCGAAAAAGGGCAATATTACGACGAAATGGATGAGACGATGGGTGACAGGTTATACGGGAAGTTAGATGACAACTTAGATGGCAGAGTAGATATCAAATCGCTGTCATTTGAAGAATTGAAAGAAGAATTGGCGGCAAGAGGAGAGAAAGCTTTTCGTGCCACTCAGATGTATGAATGGATGCATGTGAAGCTGGCAAGAAGCTTTGAGGAGATGACCAATCTGTCCAAAAGCCTGAGGGCCGGTTGTGAGGAAAGGTATACGTATACCTCTTTGGTACCCGTGAATGTGCAGGAATCAAAGATCGATGGGACGAAAAAATTTCTCTTTGGTCTGGCAGACGGAAATGTGGTAGAGAGCGTATGGATGAAGTATCAGCACGGCAACAGTGTGTGCATCTCTTCTCAGGTAGGCTGCCGTATGGGCTGCAGTTTCTGTGCATCTACTTTGGACGGATTAGAGCGTAATCTGACACCTTCCGAGATGCTTGATCAGATTTATGCCATTACCCGTCTGACAGGTGAGAGAGTATCGAATGTGGTAGTCATGGGAACCGGAGAACCTATGGACAATTACGATAATCTGTTGAAATTTCTGAAGCTATTGACGGATGAGCATGGATTGCATATCAGTCAGCGCAATGTTACTGTGTCTACATGTGGACTTGTTCCCAGAATGCGGCAGCTTGCACAGGAACATTTGCAGATTACGCTGGCACTTTCCTTGCATGCAACCACGGATGAGAAGCGCCGCAGGCTGATGCCCATTGCCAACAGATATTCCATAGAGGAGCTGATGGACGCCTGTGCCTATTATTTTGAGCAGACCGGCCGCAGGATCACATTCGAATATAGCCTTGTTGGCGGTGTTAATGACAGGGAAGAAGATGCCAGAGAATTAATTGAATTAGCCAGACCCCTGTGCTGCCATGTAAATCTGATTCCGGTCAACCCCATAAAAGAAAGGGATTATGTGCAGTCTGATAAGGAGTGCATTATACGTTTTAAAAATAAACTTGAAAAAAATAAAATAGCGGTTACAATTAGAAGAGAAATGGGAAGAGACATTGACGGAGCCTGCGGACAGCTTAGGCGGCGTCACATGACCCGGGAAGCGGGACAGGTCTGAAACAGGAGGTATCGTAAGTGCTTAAGGCATATGCCATTACAGACATCGGAAGAAAGAGAAAAGTAAATCAGGATTATGTATTTGCTTCGCAGCAGCCTGTTGGGAAGCTTTCCAATCTGTTTATTGTGGCAGATGGTATGGGAGGCCACAACGCCGGAGATTATGCATCCAAATACACGGTGGAGACCATGGTTGAGGAAGCGGCCGCTTTGGAGGAGACAGAGCCTGAGAAAATATTAGGATATGCCATCAAGGTGGCGAATGACAGAATTCGCAGGAAAGCAGGCGAAGACAGCAGCCTTACCGGAATGGGAACTACAGTGGTGGCAGCTGTCTGTCAGGACGGCGAACTGTGTGTTGCTAATGTAGGAGACAGCAGGCTTTACCTGATCGGGGATACAATAAGGCAAATTACAAAAGACCATTCTTTGGTTGCAGAGATGGTCAGAATGGGTGGACTGGATAAAGAAGCGGCCAGAAATCACCCGGAGAAAAATATTATTACCAGAGCAATCGGAGCCAGCAGAACGGTGAATGTGGACTTTTTCACTGTGGAACTGACGAAGGGAGACATGATACTTATGTGCTCCGACGGTCTGACCAATATGCTTGAGGATGAAGAGATTTTATCTATTATTCAAACGGAGGATGATATCCGCAGCAGAGCTCATGCATTGGTGAAGGCGGCTAACGATAACGGCGGATTGGACAACATAGCGGTAGTACTGATAGAGCCGTTGACTGAAAATACGCAGTGTTAGAATGGAGATGTAAGAATGATAAAAATAGGAATGATGATAGGTGACCGCTATGAGATATTGGAAAAAATAGGAACCGGCGGTATGTCCGATGTATATAAAGCAAAGTGTCATAAGCTGAACCGTTATGTGGCTGTGAAAGTACTAAAACAGGAATTCAGCGAAAATGCCAATTTTGTATCCAAATTTCGCATTGAGGCTCAGGCTGCTGCCGGACTGATGCACCCCAATATTGTTAATGTATATGATGTGGGAGAGGAAAACGGAATCTATTTTATTGTAATGGAACTGGTGGAGGGAATCACACTCAAGAAATATATTGAGAAGAAAGCCAGATTGTCTTATAAAGAGGCAGTCAGCATTGCAATTCAGGTATGCATGGGAATCGAGGCTGCCCACAACAATCATATTATTCACAGGGATATCAAACCCCAGAATATTATTATTTCCAAAGATGGAAAAGTAAAGGTAACTGACTTTGGCATTGCCAAGGCTGCCACCAGTAACACTATTACATCCAATGTGATGGGATCGGTACATTATACTTCTCCTGAACAGGCCAGAGGAGGATACAGTGATGAGAAAAGTGATATTTATTCGCTTGGTATTACTCTGTTCGAGATGCTGACAGGAAGAGTGCCTTTTAACGGAGAAACGACAGTAGCTATTGCTATCAAGCATATTCAGGAAGAAATGCCTTCTCCCAAAGAATATGTACCTGAAGTTCCAAACAGCGTGGAAGGGATTGTGCTTAAATGCTGCCAGAAATCCCCTGATCGCCGATACCAGAATATGAGGGAATTAATCAGTGACCTGAAGCGGGCTTTGATGAATCCGGACGAGGATTTTGTGGTCAGTAATGCACCGGATGTGGACGGAAACACCAGAATGATTTCGGACAGAGATATGGCAAGAATCAAGCAGCAGGCAGGAGCAAGATTATCTCATGACGGTACGACGGGACGGATCCGCTATGCGGAAAGCGAAGAGCCGGATTACAGAGAAGAGGATATCGTTGAAGATGGGGATGAATATGACTATGATCCCAAGATGGAAGGTGTGATCACGGTACTAGCTGTAATCGCAGGAGTGATTATCTGCAGTATCATCATTTTTCTGTTGCTTCGTGTTTTTGACGTGTTCGGAACCGGTACGGGGGAGAGGCTTACAAGCCCCATTATCACAACAGAAGAATCAGAGGAAGAAAATACGGTAAATTCAGAATCAAATAAAGAATCAGTAGAAGAGGTGGAGATGCCGCTGGTAACCGGCTGGAATATCAATGATGCCCAGCGTGTACTGGAAAAACGTTCCCTTATTGTGGAAACGGAATATGTGGAAAGTGACGAGTATGCTGAAGACATTGTAATTGAGACTAGTCATGAAGCTGGAAACAAGGTGGCAAAAGGAACGACGATCAAACTTACCGTCAGTTCCGGTGCCGCAGGTGTGATCCTGCAGGAGACCGCTGGTAAGACCAGGGAAGATGCAGAGACTACTTTGACGAACCAGGGTTTCCAAATTAGCTGGGTAGAGAACTTTTCCGAATCCGTACCTGCCGGAGTGGTCATTTCTCAGGATCCTGCCAGCGGAACCAAAGTACCGGAAGGAAGCGTGATTACAGTAAACGTGAGCAAAGGTTCCCAATCGGATACAATTATGGTGCCCAATGTAATCGGCATGAGTGAGATGGACGGAACAGTAGAACTGGTTGAAGCCGGACTTACAATTACTACCGTGTCATATGTAAACCATTCCCAGATACCTGAGGGACAAATCTGTTATCAGAGTTATTCACAGGGCTCTTATGTAGCACCGGGCACGGGAGTTGAAATCCGTGTCAGCATGGGAACGGGAACTTATAAGTTCAATGGAAATATTGATGCGCCTTCAGTAGAAGAGGCTCCTGATTATTCTGCAGGCTCTGAAGTGAAGATAGTGATTACCACAAATAACGGGCAGGAATTATATAATACCTCCGTCACTTCTTTCCCGCAGCCGGTGAATTTCTACGGAGTGCCAAGTACGGGAGCAACCGTTACCTTTTATTATACTGTGAATACTGATCAGGGTGCGGCACAGAAAAGCTTTACCAGAAGACTGGAATTTGTTAAGGAATAGTGTATGAAAGGTAAGATCATCAAAGGAATAGCCGGTTTCTATTACGTTCATGTAAGGGGAGCCGGAGTATACGAATGCAAAGCGAAAGGTATTTTTCGCAAGGATAATGTGAAGCCTCTGGTAGGCGATAATGTGGTAATTGAAGTATTGGACGAAACTTTGCAAAAGGGAAATATTACCGGGATAATGGACAGGAGCAGCCAGTTGATTCGACCGGCAGTGGCGAATGTGGATCAGGCACTGGTGATTTTCGCTATTGCGAGCCCACAGCCCAATTTTAATCTTCTTGATCGTTTCCTGATCATGATGCAGCAACAGAATATTCCCTGTATCATCTGTTTTAACAAGCTGGACCTGGATGGCGAGGGACTTGGAGAGCAGTTTCGCCGGATTTATGAAGCATGTGGTTACCAGACGTTAACTGTCAGTGCAGACCGATGTATTGGAATTGAAGGTGTGAAGCAAATGCTGGCCGGACGGACGACAACGGTTGCCGGGCCAAGCGGTGTGGGAAAATCCTCCCTGATCAATTGCCTGCAGAGCAGTATTACTATGGAAACCGGTTCTATCAGCAGGAAAATTGAACGCGGAAAGCATACGACAAGACATTCGGAGCTGATTCCTATCAGCTTTGGTGACGATGATGGAACGGAAACCAGCTACATTCTGGATACTCCGGGATTCAGTTCTCTTGGGTTATTCGATATAGAGAAGGAAGAACTTGCATCATTTTATCCGGAATTTGAATCATATGAGAAGTACTGCCGTTTTGGGGGATGTGCGCATATCAGTGAACCGGACTGCGGAGTGAAACAGGCATTGGAAGAAGGTAAGATCAGTCGACTGAGATATGAGAATTATTGTCTGCTGTACGAGGAGCTTAAGAACCGCAGAAAATATTGATTGAAGGAACGTAAACCTTGCAAGCAGGGTTAACGTTCCTTAAGTTAACGTTTAGTTAAGATTATATTGGCCAGGTAGACAAAGAATAAATTGTCTGATACAATGTATACCAGTTACACTTGAAGAAAGGAGAAAAGGATATTTCAAATGGACGAAGGCGACAGTACTAATGGAAATCAACCTCCGTTATATTATATATTAGATTGGATAGGGCATAGTCTGTACTTACGGGAGTGAGAAATAGGCTTTGTTTTTTTGCACTTTTTTACAATTATTCAAACATATATTACATATTTCAGGAGGAATTATTTTGGAAAATTCAATTGTTTTTATGATTTTACTACAGGTGATATTAATTGCATTAAATGCAGTATTTGCATGTACAGAGATTGCCGTTATTTCAATGAATGATGCTAAGCTGGCGAAAATGGCTGCCGAAGGTGATAAACGTGCAGTACGTCTCGCAAGACTGACCAGTCAGCCGGCAAGATTTTTGGCTACCATTCAGGTGGCGATTACATTATCCGGATTTTTAGGCAGTGCTTTTGCGGCAGAAAACTTTTCCGGAGTTCTGGTAGACTGGCTTGTAGGATTAGGAGTGCCGATTTCTGCCAATGTGCTTGATTCCATTGCTGTTATTTTTATTACCATTATTTTGTCTTATTTTACCCTTGTTTTTGGTGAACTCGTACCGAAGCAGGTTGCCATGCGCAAGGCTGAACCCTTGGCACTTGGAATGTCCGGACCTATCAGCACAATCGCCAAGGTCTTTGCACCGTTAGTCAGCTTGCTTACTGTATCGACAAATGCAGTTCTGCGTTTGTTAGGAATCGATCCGAATGCGGAAGAAGAGAATGTAAGCGAAGAAGAGATTCGTATGATGGTCGATGTGGGAAGTGAAAAAGGTACGATCGACCACGATGAGAGAGAATTTATACAGAATGTATTTGAATTTGATGATCTTTCGGCAGAGGAACTGGTAACGCATAGAACAGATGTAGTCATGCTTGATATGGAAGAGTCCATGGAAGAATGGAAAGAGATTATTTACAGCACCAGACATTCGTTGTATCCGATCTGCGAAGGCTCGGTTGACAAAATTGTCGGCATTTTAACCGCGAAAGATTATTTTCGCCTGGAAGATAAGAGCAGAGAAGCTGTAATGGAGTATGCAGTAAGCCCTGCGTATCTCGTACCTGACACAGTGAAGGCAGATGTATTGTTTCGCAATATGAAAAAAGGAAGACACAGGCTCGCTATCGTGATGGATGAGTATGGCGGAATGACAGGAATCATCACAATCAACGATATCGTGGAACAATTAGTCGGTGATCTGGATTATGATGATGAAATTGAAGAGTCTAAACTGATAGAATCCATTGGTGAAGGTACATGGAAAGTTCATGGAAGTGCATTGTTAGAAGATTTGGCAGAAGAGATTGGCCTTGCGTTGCCATGTGAGGAATATGATACTTTCAATGGACTGATTTTCAATGCTTTAGGAAGTATTCCGGAAGACGGAACTGATATCGAGGTTGAAGTTGCAGGATTACATGTGAGGGTAACAGAAATTAAAAATCATCAGGTGGAGACTGCGATAATAAAAATTACTGCGGAATAAAAATAAATACAAGGAGAAGTATTTTATGAGAATTGTTATTATCGGGCTTGGTAAAATCGGAAGAACTGTATTGGGTAATCTGTCAAATAAGGATCATACTATAACAATTATTGACGAGGATAAGGATAAGGTCGAAGGATTAATTGAGGAATATGATGTCTTTGGTGTTGTAGGAAATGGTGCATGTATTGACATTCAGAATGAAGCAAATGTAAAAAATGCAGACTTGGTTATTGTGCTTACCAACAGTGATGAATTAAATATTTTAGCGTGCCTTGTGGCAAAAAAACTCGGTGCGCCTAATACGGTTGCACGGGTAAGAAATCCTGCCTACAGAAAACAGATCCTTGAGATGAAAGATGAACTCGGAATTTCGATGATCTTGAATCCGGAAAAAGAAACTGCAAATGAAATATTCAACTTAATTAATCTGCCTTCTGTTGCACAAATAGAACGTTTTGCCAGAGGAAGAGTAAGCCTTGTTGCAATTGTTGTGGAAAAAGGCTGTTTGCTCATAGGAGAGACTTTGATCTCAATCGGAAGAAAGTTTCGTACAAAGGTACTGATTTGTGCTGTTCAAAGAAGAGGCAAGGTTTATATTCCTTCCGGTAATTTCGTGATTGAAGAAGGCGATAAAATACATTTTACTTCAGACGCAAATTCTTTGGGTGATTTCCTGACAGAAATTAATCTTGTGAAATCACCGCTTAGGAATGTAATGATAGTGGGCGGAGGAAATATAGGGTATTATCTTTCTGATGAATTATCGAAAAAGAAGCATAAGGTCAAATTAGTCGAAAAGGATAAGTGCAGAGCCGAAGAAATGGCAAAAGCGTTACCAAAGGTTAATGTGGTCCATGGGGATGGCACGAAACATGATTTATTACTCGAAGAGGGGATTGAATCAATGGATGCCTTTGTGACGCTTACGGGAATTGATGAAGAAAATATCATAGTATCAATGTATGCGAATAAGCAAAACGTCAGAAAAATAATTACTAAGATCGACAGGGATGAGCTTTTCGGTATGCTTGATGAAGTAGGAATATACAATAATGTTTCCCCGAAAGATATTATAGCAGCCAGAGTGCTCCAGTACATAAGAGCAATTGCCAATAAAAGAGGAAGTAATATCATAACTTTATATCGCCTGGTAAATAATCAGGTAGAAGCTTTGGAGTTTGTGGCGAAAACGCAGGAAACCATTTATAATAAACCACTGAAAGAGTTGAAGATCAAAGAAAATTGTCTGATTGCGTGTATTATCAGAAATAACGAGGTCATTATCCCGGATGGTAATTCCTATATCAGACGCGGCGATAATGTGATCGCTGTAACGACACATAAGAACTTTGATGATTTAACGGATATCTTCGAATAGGGGGAATCGTGCTATGAATTATTCTAAGTTAGGCGGAATTTTAGGCAAGATTATGATATTGGAAGGAATATTGATGCTTGCCCCCCTTACGGTAAGTTTTGTTTATAAGGAATCCCTTGTACATAAGCTGGCTTTTTTAATTCCGATTATTATTTTGGCGCTTTTCGGAGGTTTGCTGCAACTTCTCAAGCCGCGAAGAAATTCTTTGTACCAAAAAGAAGGGTTTGCTCTTGTGGCAATGGTCTGGATCGTTATGACCCTGTTTGGAGCGATCCCATTTGTGATCAATGGAGAGATCCCCAATTATATAGATGCCTGCTTTGAAATGATGTCAGGTTTTACCACAACGGGCTCCAGTGTTATTTCTGATCTCACAGTGATCTCGCATTCGACTCTGTTTTGGAGAAGCTTTTCACACTGGATAGGCGGAATGGGCATTCTCGTATTTATTTTAATCTTTATCCCGGAAAGTAACGAAGGCTATTCCATGCATCTGCTCCGCGCAGAAAGCCCCGGACCTCAGGTTGGTAAGATTGTGTCCAAAATGAAAGTTACTACCAGGATATTATATTTAATATATTTGGGAATGACCGTACTTGAAGTGATCATTCTGATGCTTGATAAACCTATCCCCGGTTATGAAAAGGATCAGCTTTTTTTGAGTTTACTCGCTACATTCGGCTGTGCAGGAACGGGAGGATTCGGTTTTATCCCCGGCAGTATAGAGCTGTTTCATCCATTCTCTCAATATGTAATGTCAATTTTTTTGATTTTGTTTGGATGTAACTTCAGTCTGTATTATTTGCTGTTGATCGGTAAAGTAAAAGATGTACTCAAGAGTGAAGAATTCAGGAGCTATTTTCTGATTGTAGGTTTGGCTGTTCTGTTTGTGTTCTTAAGTCTGGTTGGCAGATTTGAAGCATTTCCTCAAACGTATACGACAGAAGAGTCCTTCAGGCATTCTTTGTTTCAGGTAGCATCTTTGATGACAACAGCAGGTTATACTACGACAGATTATGATGTCTGGCCAATGCTTGGAAAATCAGCGTTGATCGTAGTCATGTTCATTGGTGCCATGGCAGGCTCAACAGCCGGCGGTATTAAGGTGTCCAGAATCGTTATGGCGGTCAAGGGATCGTATATCAATGTAAGAAAGCTGATCAATCCTCGATATGTTCCGAAGGCTGAGTTTGAAGGAAAATCATTAGAGGAAAAAACACTGAATGATGTATTTGCATTTATTACATTGTATTTCTTTATATTCGTAATGGCCATATTTTTATTATCCTTTGATCCGCTAAATGGTCAAACTGTTACTGTTGTTTCCGACGCCGGAACATACAATGTTACACATGGATTCTTTAGCAATTTCTCTGCTGCGCTTACCTGCATTTCAAACGTAGGTCCGGCATTTGAAGCAGTAGGTCCGTATTCAAGTTTTGCAGGGTACAGTCATTTTTCAAAAATAGTATTGACGCTTACGATGTTATTGGGCAGACTTGAAATTTTACCGGTGTTTGTTTTGTTCAGCCCAAGAACATGGAAAAAGATATAACATAAACGAGGAAATGATATCGATATGGAAAAAAAGCAAAAATTTATTGTAAACATTATTTTTTACGGACTGATTGTTGTTTTATTATGGGCTGCTTGTAAGTTTGTTTTACCTGTACTGATACCTTTTATCGTTGCATTTGTTATATCCAGTCTCATTCGGATTCCGGTTAAAAAATTGTATGGCGGTTCGGAAGTAAAGAATAAAATGATATCTGTAGTTACGTGCATTATTTTTTATGTGATCGTATTTTTCGTATTGGCTGCTGCAAGTATCAATTTGTATAATACGATATCTGATTTTCTGGTTTCCGTTCCTGCATTATATCAGGATAATATCGTTCCGGCGTTGAATCTTGTAGCTGATTTGATCGAACAGACGCTTGCATCCATGGATGCCGGAATAGCAGTGGAGATAGATAACCTGTTTCAGGAATCCGTTAACAATATTGGAGAATATATCAAAACTTTCTCAGTAAATGCGGTTAAATTTATTTCAGGGAGCCTGGCTGGAATTCCCGGATTTATTATTAAGCTTATTATAATGATAATTTCTACATTTTTCTGTATGATCGATTATGATAAAATATTGAAACTTTTTAGAAAGTGTATTCCTTCGGGGAGAGAAGATGCAGTACTGAATCTTGTAAAATATTTTAAGAGCACGATACTGATTTACTTAAAAGCATACTCACTGCTGTTCCTGCTCACTTATGTGGAATTATCGATTGGTTTCACCATTTTGGGAATTCCTTACGCCCCATTGATCGGACTTCTGGTGGCGATATTTGATATTCTTCCGATTCTCGGAGTAGGCGGAATCCTTCTTCCATGGGCTGTGGTCTTATTTGTTATGAAAGAGATACCCATGGGTATAGGAATGCTCATATTGTATCTGGTTATTACTTTTATAAGAAATACAGCGGAACCTAAGCTGGTAGGAAAGCAAATCGGACTTCATCCGCTGGCAACGATGATCTTTATGTATCTGGGATTAAAGTTTATGGGATTTCTGGGGATGTTCCTGTTCCCGGTTACGCTGGCGGTTTTTGTGAATATGAAGCAGGGGGGAGAAGGTTCAGAATAGCGGACTCATATTTTTTATTGCGGATCATACGGATCGATTAATTGGACTGGCACTGGAGCAGGTGGCCAGAAATTTAACCAAAAAAGAAAATGTAAAAAAATGTAGGAAATGTTGAAAAACGAGCCTGTTTATGGTACACTTAATTAGTTGTATTAGGCTCTTTTTTGAACAGGAAATACTATAACCCTGAAGAAAGGTTTTTTTAGGAGGATATTCAAATATGAAACTAGGTATCGGAATTTCAAACCGAAATTTCATAAGTCTATATATCTCCATAAAACAGCGAAAAAGTCGATAAATAAAGGGTTTTTTGATAAGGCCACAAAGATATATTTTCATATAACTCCATATACTTTTATGCAAAATTGGCGTAAAAAATTTCGTGCCCAGGGAATAAATGAGCCACCACTATAAATCATGATGAAAGAGAGGATTTATAGTACGCTTTTTAAGCATTCAACAGAATAATTTGCCACAATTATAGCACCAGATGGTTAAAACA
>JAFTVH010000077.1 GCA_017465845.1 Lachnospiraceae bacterium
GGATTCCTGATCACTCTCATCATCCTTATCGCTGCTGTCGGTACTGCCGTCTGCGGATTCCTGATCACTCTCATCATCCTTATCGCTGCTGTCGGTATTGTCACCCGTACTTTCCTGATTCTTCAGTTCTTCCAGCTTCTTCTCCGCAGCTTCCAGCACATCCAGTTTGGTTACATATGCCTTCGCATCCTCGTTCAGGTTTTCATATGCTTTGCGGGCTGCTTCAACAGCTTCCTCGCTGTCTAAAGTGATTGTTCCCAGTGCTTCGATGATTTCGTCTACTTCTTCAGCATCCTCTTTTGCAAGATCGCTGCTGTAGTTCAGTTCAAACAGTTTGCCTTCACCTGCAGTAAAGGTCAGAGTAATGCTGCCGTCATTCTTTTCAACCACATAGGCATTGCCATCTTCCTTACTGATTTCTTCTACCAGAAGGATGTCACTGTCTAAGGTAATGGTAATATCCTGCGCGTTTGTAAAGTCCTTATTGACTACCATCAGATAATTCTTTCCTGTTTCCTCATCCTGCATATGGGAAAGGATCACCTTGTTGCCCTCTGCTGCCTGGGCAAAGAAGTCTTCCGGAACCCCTGCCTGTCCATCCAACTGTCCGGCATGGTAAACCTCCACTGCGTCCAGATTGATCAGGGTAGGAGACAGTGTCATAACCTGACGGTTAATCTCCTTGACCGGCTCATAGAGATCGGTTTTATTGCCATTTTTATCTATGATTGCTGAAGTATATGCCGAGCCCTGTTCACTTCCCATAGCATTACTGTAAGGCTCAAAATACGTATAATAAGCAATCTGCTTACAGCCATAAGCCAGTGCAACGGCTACCTCATAACCGATTTCTGTTCCGGTAGGACGTCTGTAACCCACATGACCGATAGACTGAATATAAGTAGCCGTCTTTGCATCATGTTCCAGACCAACCTCACGCACCGTATTCATATCCGAATACCATGTTGCATTAAAGGATCCTTCTTCCTTTCCGAAAGGATAAAGATCAAACATCAGATAGTCCAGTTCAGAACCCAGTGCTTCTGCATAGCTGTCCAGCATATCTCTAAAGCTCAACCCTGTCTGGCTGTAACAGAGGTTATAGCTCGGAGATGCCAGGAAATTCATATGCACATAAGTCTCGGGCCATTCACTCTTAATCTGCTGAATGACACCTACATAATCCAGTTCTGTACCCGGATGAGGCTCATCCTTATGATAAAATCCACCAAATCCGGGAAGATATTTATACCTGTCCACAGCTTGTTTTACTACCGTCTCACTCAGCTTATTGGTCTGATATACTAAATCGCAATCAATGCCGATATATTCCATACCTCTTGCTGCACACAGCTCGACACACCTCATGACATCACCAAGGTTATTCTGCATGCTCATTACCCAGTTAAAATTCGCCTCACTGATGTAATCATACTGTTCATCGTTGGTGAAATCACTCATCGGTGCCCAGTAAGCCACAATTTTAATCTCGTCTTCCTCTGCTTCGGGGTCGTATACTTCCACTTCTACAGTAACAGACTTGTCACAGGCTGCGCTGGAAACGGTAATTGCTGTTTTGCCGGGAGTCAGTGCAGTCACCAGTCCGTTTTCATCTATCACAGCAATAGATTCATCCCCGCTGGTAAAGATAATATCGGATACTGTGTCTCCCCACATGTCAGTTCCTTCTGCTGTCAGGGTTGTCTCCCCATCCACAGGCATACGAAGGGCAAATTTATTGACACTGATTTCAGCCTCTACGGGCTCCACATACTGCTTTGCATATGCCTCGAATTCATTCATATGAACCCACTTGGTACTGCTGCAATAAGTCATGGTTACTTTGATGTAACGCACTGCTCTGGGCTGTTCAAACAAATAGGCATCACCGTCTTTTGTCTGAGGCACCGTATCCATCTTTTCAGCGGCGAAGTCATATGTGGTGCCGTTGACGCTGGTTTCGATCTTGTATTGATAATACCTGGTTCCATCCAAACTGAAATAGGGATATGCGATAAATTTCTCGATCTCATATACTTCGCCCAGATCGATAATGAAGAATGCAGGATACACTCCGCCATCCCAGTAGTTGTTGATATTACCATCGGTGATCAGTACAGGATTCTGTCCTGCACTGGTAGGTACATTAGAGGATACCGGTTTATTCAGTGCCACATTCTGCAGAACCTCTTTATATTCTCCGCCTTCAGAATCGAATACATGAACATTGCAGGATGCAGACAATCCACATGCTTCATAGTATGCAGTAATTACTGCATCACCGGCAGCCTTGGAGGTAACCAGACCGTTCTCATCTACTTCAGCAATCTCCGGATCGCTGCTTTCCCAGGTAATTCCCTCTGTAATTTCCTGTCCCCACAGGTCTGTACCATAAGCAGTCAGCTGATCGGTAACAGACACGGGCAGTTTCAGCGTAGATTTGGTCAGATTCAGTTCCGGCTTCTGCTCGCACTCACGGCCGTAAACTTCGAATTCCACCATATGAACCCAGGAGCCGCTGGAATCGCCCCGGTTGCTGGCTGTCATTTCCACCTTGACATACCGCGCTTTGATGAGCTCTTCCAAAGCATAGCTGGTGCCTTCCGGTGTTTCTGCTGTTGTATCTATCTTGGATGCCGCTTCTGTAAATGTAGTACCATCCAGACTGGTGTAGATCACATAATTGTAATATCTGTCGCTGCCATCCTTATCCCAGAAAGGATATGCTACAAATTCATTGATCTCATAAAACTTACCCAGATCAATGGTGAAGGATGCGGGAGCATTTCCGCCGTTCCAGTAGGTTGTCGGCCAGCCAATCGCAGCACCGCTCTCTTCCATGATTAATCCGTTTACAATCGCGGAAGCCTGGCCGTTACTGGGAGTGGTAGTCGTTTCTGTAACAGTCTTTCCTAATGCCACATTCGTAAACTCCGGAACCTCTTGACCGTAAACTTCAAATTCTGCCATATGCGCCCAACCATTGGCAGTATACTGAGTTCCCTGATTACTCTTAGTCATTTCCACTTTTACATACTGAGCTTTTACGGCTTCAGTAAGCGCAAACTCTGTACCATCAATGGTTTCAGGTGTGGTATCTGTCTTAGAGCATGCTTCGTTAAAGAATATACCGTCAACGCTGGTATAAATCGTATAATTGTAATATCTTTCGCTGCCGCCCTTGTCCCAGTATGGATACGCAACAAATTTATCGATTGCATACAACTTTCCAAGATCGATCGTAAAGGAAGCTGGAGAATTTCCGTACCAATAATCAACCGGCCAACCGTATGCAGCGATATTGCCATCCACTATGATACCGGCATTTGCCTCTTCTCCTGCGCCTAAACCATTGGTAATGTCCTTTCCCAAAGCCAAATTTACGGATTCTGTAAACGAATCATATACATGAATGCTGCAGGTTACAGACAACTCATATTCTGCGTAGGATGCGGTAATCACAACATCACCGGAAGCCTTGGGAGTAACCAGACCGTTCTCATCAACCTCCGCAACCTCTGAATCGCTGCTTGCCCAGCTGATTCCTTCTGTAATCGCCTCACCCCACTCATCTGTAGCAGTAACGCTCAGCTGTTTTGTGGAATTAAGAGGAAGACTGATATCTGTTTCGCTCAGGCTCATTTCAGGCTCTACACGAACTGCTGTCTCACGGCCATAGACTTCGAATTCCACCATGTGACATGCTCCTAAGCTGCCATTTTCTCTACCGATGTTGCTGCCTGTCATTTCCACCTTTACATACCGTGCTTTGACAGTCTCTGACAACGCATACTCCGTACCTTCCGGTGTTTCAGCTGTGGTATCTGTCTTAGAGAACTGTTCGGTAAAGTTTACACCATCAACGCTGGTGCAAATCTTATAATTGTAATACCTGTCGCTTCCGCCCTTATCCCAGAACGGATATGCCACAAATTTATTGATCTCATAAAATGCTCCAAGATCAATGGTAAAGGAAGCAGGTGCCTCTCCGCCATTCCAGTAGGTTGTCGGCCAGCCAATTGCAGCACCGCTCTCTTCCATGATTAATCCGTTCACAATCGCGGAAGCCTGGCCGTTACTGGGAGTTGTAGTCGTTTCTGTAACAGTCTTTCCTAATGCCACATTGGCGAGTTCAGAATCACTGACACTTGCTGCAGCAATGCCCAAATCCTCTGAGCCGGCATCTGATCCACTGACCTCTGCTGCAACAGTAGGCAACGCCAATGAGAAAGTCATTACAAGCGCAAGAACTGATGCCAACATTTTCTTGAAAACACGATTCTGTCTCCTGTGTTTCATCTTAAATTTTCCCTCCATCTCAAAATACTGTATTGTTACACGATACATTCTCCTGCAATTTGCAGGAATGATTTCTCCGTAGATTCCCTTCTCTCATTTACCGCCCTTTATTTTCACCTCCGATCCTGAAAATACACTTTACATGCTTCTCTTTGCTTCTTAAAGCAAAGTCCAGCACATATACGCTTTTAAGCTTACCAAGAGAGCCATGATAATCCTCTTTTTTTACCGAAATATTGTACTTATCAAATTCCCCCGTCATCTTCTGAGAACCAATCTGTATGTAATCTTCCTTAATAACCGGTTCTTCCAATAAGATGAAGCGCTCAATAATTTCTCCTGCCTCTTCGGAAAAGAAGAACTCATCTTCAATAAAGATACCGTCTTCCTCTAACCCGAAGCTTCGCTTCAGGCTGCTCAATCCATTTATTCCATAAGCACCTGCCATTTCCAGGCAAAAATGCTTTTCATCATGGAAAAGAACTTCTCCTTTAAACTCGCTGCCCTGTTTCTGATACATGCCGTTTATAATCGGCACACTATGTCCTCTGGAAGAAGTCGCAAAAAAGTCATAACGCTTCGCAGAAAAATATTGCTCTGTATATTCTCCTTTACCGGGATCCGTCAGGATAATGTTATCCCCCGCACAATAGAGGAAGCTTCCCACATCATTGTGATTGTGGGGCACATTATTATCTCCTGCCTTTGCGGCAAAGCTATAATGAGCACCATTATAAATGAACCACTCAGCACTCTCATAATATGTGGCACCGTTTCTCATACTTACCTTGTTGTAAGGACTGGTCCATGCATAATTGCGGATAAAGGCCGCCCATCTCTGGGTTTGATCGTCTCCGTATTTTGTGAGCACCTCATCAGGAAAAACATCAATATTCTCATAGGTTTGGTGCAAAAAGTGCACCAGTCCCGGAAATGCACAAATATGGTTCTCACTGTCTGAAAACGCAGCCGCATACCGGCTGCCAAGCCGGATATTCTGCAGATAGTGGGCTATCTTTTCCGCCTTTTCAGTTTTCAGAAGCTGATACTTTCCACCGGAATACTTCTCCAGCCGCTCTGCAAAATACACATAAAATCCGAATCCGTAATCCCAGTAGTCCAGTCCTTCCAGACAGCAGCCGTCCTCCGGATAGCTCTCCAGAAAGCAGTCCATGGTATCCAGAATCCGTGGGAGTATCGCGTCCACTTCCTCTGCCTTTGCCTCGTAGAAAAAGGTCATGCCCACGCAGCCTGCACAGACTGCAGCCCAGTTGCTCCGCTCCGTTTCCCACCAAAAGGTATCTGCAAAGTAAGGTTCTATGATCCTTCTGCGGATTTCCTTTCCGGCACGCTCCACCACAAGAGCATCTAACGACGAAGCTGTCATTGACAGAATTTCCGCCAAAGCCATACCGGTCTCACAGGCAAACAAGTCAAGATGGACTGCCTTTTTCTCTACACTACTGAGTCCCCACATATGTGCCGGAAGTACCCATGTAAATTCATCACAGATTGCCCAGATAACATCCTCCAGGGCTGTCCTGTACTTCTCTTCTTCAAAGATCAGATAGCAGAGTGTAAGTGCATTCAACCGTTTTCGGTGTTCATAGTAAGCTTCTTCGTATGTCCATCTGCTTCCTGATTCATCATATAACTTAAACTTGCTGTAGGGTAATACATGGGGAACAGTCCCACAGACCTCATCTGCGTACTGCTTCACATCCTTATACATTTCCCTGTAATAAGGATGTGTGCGCAGTTCCATTATCTTCTCATCACTTAAGATAGCAGGTAACATAAGACCTCCGTTCTAACAGACACCGATCACAATAATGGAAACAACGCCCAATATAATGCTCAGCTTTTGTCTGCTGCTCAGTTTTTCCCTGAACACAATGGCAGATGCCAGTGCCGTTGCCACAATAATGCCGCCGTTTGTAGCCGGAAAAACAATAATGCTCGGAAGCTTTCCGGCCAGGAAAATATTCAGCATATTGATCAGACCGGTGGCAATTCCCATAAGAACCGCTAATGTATAAAATTTAGGACTGCTTTTCCGAAATCCTTTATTGCTGAATACATACACCACCAGAGTAAGCAAAAACATCATGGAAAAGGCTGTTGCCAGGTAATCGTTCATCAAATGACTCTGTTCAGACATACTGAAGATCTTCTGAAGTACCCCTAAAACTCCTGAGAAGAACATAGCCAAAAGCGCCAGTACAAGCCACTTTACACTAAAGCCCTTTTCTCCGTTTTCTTCCTTCTGCGTTCCCAACCAGAGACTGAAGCACAATACCAGCAAGCAGGCGATCTGCAGGACACCGATTTCTTCCTGATAATAAGCAGCTCCCCAGATGGTGGGAATAATAAAACCGCAGGCATAAAACAGGGAACTTACCGTTACACTTCCGGTTGCCACAGATTTAATAAAAAATACCTGTGCCAGAATAGCAGTCACCGCATTCACAATACACAGGATAATGGAGCCTGTGTTCAGGGAACCGACGATGTGTCCACCCATAATAAGAGCCATCACCGTTGTGGAAAGGGCAATAATACTGTTCAGTTTAAACAATGCCGGTACCCCTTCAAATTCCGCATCCCCATATTTGGAAAGAATATTTTTCAGTACCGACATCAAGATTGAAATAATCAATAATGCGTAAATCATAACAGCCTCTACACCCTATCCTTTGATTGCACCGATCATCATACCTTTTACAATGTGCTTCTGTATTAACGGGTAGATAATCAGTATCGGTATCATACTTACAATAATAAGCGCATATTTGATACCCGCTGCCATTTTGGCTAACTGTGCCTGGAGCTCCGGATCCGTAATGGTAGATAAATCAATCATTTCCAGTACCAGTATCTCTCTGAGGAATAGTGTTAATGGATACAACTGATCATCATGCAGATAAATCAAAGCACTGAAATAGGAATTCCACATAGCGACGCCATAGAATAATACTAAAACAGCTATAATTGTTTTGGACAATGGCACCACTACTGCAGTGATAAATTTAATATCGCTGCAGCCATCTATTCTGGCAGCATCCAACATTTCATCGGGAATATTGGTCTGAATGAAAGTCCTGGCCATAATCATGTTGTATACACCAAAGGCTCCCGGTAAAAGGATCGCCCATATGGTATTGATCATGTGCAGTTGTTTCACAACCATATACAAGGGAATCATTCCACCGCTGAAAAACATGGTAACGGAAAAGAACATCATAATACTATTCCTGCCCGGAAGATCTTTTCTTGACAAGGCACATGCTGCCATCATCGTAAGCGTAAGACTGAGCAATGTTCCGACCACTGTATAGAACAGGGAATTACGGAATCCCAGCAATACATCCTTTGTACGAAAAACTGTCTTATATCCCTCTAAGCTGAAATCAACCGGAAACAATACGACTTTACCGGCCTGAATTGCATCTCCGGATGAAAACGATGCTGAGACAACAAATATACACGGATACAATACTGCAATAAAAAACAGAGTTAATATTGTATAAACGATGATATAAAAAATCTTATCATCTGTACCAAGATACCTGAATTTTCTCATTTAGAAGCCTCCTTAAAAAATTCCACTTCCGCTAACTTTTCTACTGATTCGATTTGCTATAAGCAGTAAAATATAGTTGATCACAGAATTAAACAAACCGATTGCCGTAGAATAGGAATAATCCGGTATTCCGGAAGCGAGTCCGACCTTATATACGTAGGTGGATATCACCTCACTGTATGTACTGTTCAGGTCATTCTGCATTAATAATGTCTTCTCATATCCTACATTCATGATTCCACCTATTCTTAAAATCAAAGTGATACTTACGATTGGGATGATTCCGGGCAGATCAATATATTTCATTCTCTGGAAGCGATTCGCCCCATCTATTGTTGCAGCCTCGTGCAAAGAAGTATCAACTCCAGCCAATGCTGCAAAGAACAGAATGGAATCAAACCCCAAGTTCTGCCAGATACCTGACCAGATATGAATGTGTTTAAAATTTGAACCTTTTGCCAATAAGTCCGGAGCTACCGTACCATTGAAGAACTGATACAATGCGCCCCACAGACCATTACGGTAATTCAGAACCTGGAAAACCAGTCCCACAATGACAACCGTTGAAATAAAGTGAGGTAAATAGGTAACAGTCTGTATCACCTTTTTATATTTGGTTCCCCTCATAGCATTTAAAAGAAGTGCAAATAACACGGTGATCGGATAACCTGCAAAGAGTCCATAAAGAGATAACGTCAAGGTATTTTTTACAATACTTCCAAATCTGGGGGAACTTAAAAATTTCTCAAACTGGAGCAGACCTACCCAGGGACTTCCAAAAATACCGTCCTTCATATTGTACTTTTGAAAAGCCATCAGGACACCTGCCATCGGAATATAATTAAATACAATCACAAAAATAATCGGAGCCAGAAGCAGTAAATACAACTGCCATCTGTCAGCAATTCTCTTCCATAACTTTTTCTTGCCTGCAGTGGATATTCTATTTTTTGCTTTAATCATATAATTCTCCTCTGAAAGCGTCTGTTCCACCAGACGAAGGATACATCTGGTGGAACAATACACCGGAACTTTATAATAAACTACTTAACTCTGTCATATGCCGCCTGTACATTTTCAATCCATACTGAAAGGCCGTATGCTTCCAGCTCTTCCAAATAGCTTTCCCAACCTGCATCATCAAGTGATCTCTGACCTGTTATAAATTCAGCCATGCATGCATTGAAGAAAGTATAAAGATCTCCAACCACCATTGAAATTGCTTCCTGTTCTTCAGCAGTCTGCTGTACTACAGGCAAGACCTTCTCCGGTACCATGTTTAAATATGAACCAAGTTTAACTTTCGCACCCTTCAATGTAGGATCATCTGCATTAAACTCTTTATTCAAAGCGGCTGCAGAGGAAGATGCCGGTGCGTAACGCGGTCCGTAATTGTGCCAGAAAACATTGCTCTCAGTTACCCATGGATCATCATTTGTCAAATAGCAATAACCAACAGTCACTTTGTCTGCCTGACCGGATACTGTGAAAATAGTTTCCACATCAGCTAATACCGCTTCATCATCCGTCCAGTTGTAACCCTTCTCACCATATCTTGCCCACATAGAGATTTCGTAATCATAGAAGTAGTCACCCAGACGATAGCAAAGCTCAGGATTCTTAGCTGCGCTTGTTACAAAGTATTCCATGCCTGCATTATATGCGTTATAAGGAGTTAACTGTACGCCTTCCGGTCCGATGAAAGGTTCAATTGCTGACATTGCCAGATAATTAGCATTGTTTGCTGTATCTGTCCAAGCACTGGTACTGCCCACAGTTGACACGCCTACGATAGGAGTCTCCGCATTCATGTTTGCCTTAAACTGAGTAGCATCATCAGTAAAGATGGAAGATGCCAGCAAGCCTTCCTCATTCAGCTTACGCATATATTCCAGACCAGCTCTGTATTCATCGGTGGTGAAAGGTGCATATACTGTATTTCCATCTTCGGAAAGAGCAAGATTGTTATTCCAGTATGTAAAGGAGTTCATGATTGCCCAAATTGTATTTGCTCCATAGAAGCTGGTACATCCATAAAGACCAATTTCATCCTTCACACCATTGCCGTTCGGATCATCATTTACAAAATGAACCAATACGTCATACAATTCATCTGTGGTAGTAGGTACTTCCAGATCTAATGCATCCAACCATTCCTGATTGATATAGAAAGTATAGGGAGTCAGATTTCCCACCTCAGGTTCAAAACTTGCAAGTCCGTAGATATTGCCGTCAGAACTTGTCATAGCTGTTAACATCTTCTTCTGGTCTTCTGCCGAAATTGCTGCAAAATTAGGACTGATACTTTCATCTGCCAGATAATCATTTAAAGGAATGAAAATACCATTGGAACCATAATTATAAACTGCTCCGCCGCTCAACTCCGCAATCACTACATCAGGCATACCTGAACCAGCATTTGCCATTAGCCCCAGTTTAGTTTGTAACTCATCAATATTGGAAGGAAGTTCATAGATTTCAATATCAACATTCAATTCTTCTTCCAATTTCTTTGTAAATAAGTTATCCTCGTAATCTGTTACGAAAGCATTTGTCTGAATACCAATGACAATCTTCTCACCCTGACCGTCAACACCTGAAACAGTTGTAGGTTCCTGCACCTCAGATGTAGCTGCTGCGCTGTCAGATGCGCTTTCTGTACTTACAGAAGAGGAACTTGAACTTTTTTCTGAACTTGATTCGCCGGTACTTCCGCACCCTGCCAAAGAAGATGCCATCATAGCGATACAACAAAGAAGGGCAACACTCTTTTTCTTCATTTTTATTATACCTCCTTGGTTTCTAATTATTGATTTCTTTAACGAAAAGCTTTTCTGTTAACATCCTCAGTATAAACATAAAAACTGCCTGATGTATACTCTCATTCTTTTGTTTTGTCTCTCATATCTGAGAACTTTTATGTCTCTCATTTTCTGATTGTACTCTCATATTTGAATCTACTATTGACACGACCCTGTTACTTCTTGAGTAATGATTATTCCCGCTCCAGAATCAGTAACTCGCTTCTAAAGTCTCTGGGCCTTGTGCGTTTTAGTCCGATATACATCAGCGCCTCGCCGGAGTACTTTCTTCCGCTATATCTTTCCACATACACAGCAGTCGGATCCAGTCCTTTCAGCACAATGCTTTCACTGGCACTGTCCGGAGTACCCTTCAGGGTAAAGATCTCCACAATGGCAGTACTCTGATCCTTGCTGACAAACTCCCACACAGTCATATCACTTTCAAAAGGAGATTTGATCCTGTACATATCCCCCTTGTGGAATACGGTATTAAATTCCTTACAAATTGCAATCTGGTGTTTAACCTCTTTTAATTCTTCCTCTGACAGCGTTGCCAGATCGAGTTCATAGCCGAACTGTCCGCCCAGCGCTACATGACCCCTGGTGGTAATATCTGTCATTCTTCCGGTCTGATGATTCGGACAGGCTGATACATGGGCGCCCATTACCATTGTCGGATAACCATAGCTGGTACCTGTCTGAATATACTGTCTCTCCACCGCATCAGAATCATCACTTGTCCAGAACTGGTCAAAATAGCAGAACATTCCCAGATCGAACCTGCCACCGCCACCGCTGCAGCCTTCCATCAGAATATGAGGAAATCTCTTCTTCAAAGTGCCCAAGACTCTGTACAGACCGATCATGTAGCGATGAGCAGTCTCTCTCTGCCTGTCTGCAGGCAGGACGGCAGAGCCGATTTCTGTCATGTTGCGGTTCATATCCCATTTGATATATTCGATATTATTTTTCTCGAAAATATCGGACAGAATGTCAATGATATAATCGCAGACATCCTCTCTGGAATAGTCCAAAATCAACTGATTTCTTCCTTCCGATCTACTTCTGCCTTTTACGTGCAGACACCAGTCAGGGTGCTTTTCGTACAGCCGGCTCTTTTCTGAAATCATCTCCGGTTCAAACCACAGACCGAACTTCATACCCAGTGCATTAATTCTCTCTATCATGCCTCCCAGACCTTCCGGAAGCTTAGCGGGATCCGGAAACCAGTCTCCTAAAGATGTAAAATCATCGTTTCTGCAGCCAAACCAGCCGTCATCCAGCACCATGAGTTCCACGCCCATCTCTTTTGCTTTTGTCGCGATGGCAACTATTTTATCTTCAGTAAAGTCAAATCTGGTAGCCTCCCAGTTATTGATCAGCACCGGCCTCTCCAGATCCCTGTATTTTCCACGACAGATCCTCTCTCTGACAAATTCATGATAAGTTCGGCTCATTTTGCCGAAACCTTCATCAGAATATACCATCACACATTCCGGTGTCCGGAACATTTCTCCGCAGTCCAGCTTCCACTCGAAATCAAAAGGATTGATTCCTGTAAAGAAACGTGTCTTATTATAGGTATCCACATAAACACCGGATTCAAAGCTGCCGCTGTATACCAGATTCATTCCGTATACATCCCCGGTATCCTCCGTAGCATGATGGGATGCCAGGCATACAAAAGGATTGTGGTGGTGGCTGGAAGCACCGCGGCTGCTGTCAACAGACTGAAGACCGTTGATCAGCGGCGTTCTCTGCATGGTTCTTTCCCTTGCCCAGGCACCGTAAAAATGTACAAAATCAAATTCCTTGGAATCAAAATCAATACATCCGGAATAAACTCTCTGCAGGTAAACAGGCGCTTTTCCTTCATTTACGAACCAATTGCTTCTGGTGATCACGTTGCGGTCATTGTACACAGTATAGCAGAGAACTGCTTTCAATCCCGTCAGCTCGTCCTTCAGATACAGCTCCAGTGTCTGGGCTTCGCTGTCATCCTCCACATAAGAAGAAGGCATGTTCTCAAGCCCCGGCTTACCGTCATATATTTTGTGTCCTGTATAATAAAGCTTTGTGATGGTACTTCCATCCTCATACTGCGCATGAAAAGCAGGCATGCGATAATCCCCTGTTCCATAAGTGGGAAGCTCCAGAAGTTTGGTATTCAGAGTGATACCATCTGAGAAATCCTTGCTTACTACATCGCAGGTATTGGCATGCTCTGCAGGTACATCCAACATTTCAAATATGCCATATGTCTTCTCCAGACGCTTGCCGTAGTGAATATGAACAGGAAGCTTATCATCATAGATTCCGATAATGTAGCTTGTATCCGGGGTCTGAAGGTTTATTACTTTATTTTGCTCATCAAAATAAATAGCCATATATCTCTTACCTCATAAATTTTAGCTTTTCTATTTCTCTGCACGAATCGTAACAGTAGTATCGATACTCTTTGCATGGGCTGTAAGGGTCGTACGATATACGTGGTCGCCCCAGGAAGACCGCAGCTTGGAATCATTCTCTGTATCAATTTCCTCTGTCTTAGCCGTAAAGAGTGCAGTATCATAAGTCAGTCTGGTTCCGCCTACAAGAATTGCATCTTCCAGTACCGGCTTTTCACAGGTAATGAAGTGGAGACAGATATCAGATTCGCGATCACACTCCACATTCTGGTGTATCCTGACAACATGGCCGGCACGATCCAATTCAAATGTACGTGTACATTTTTTTACACCACTTTCTTTCGGATACACATTCCCCATTTCCAAAGCAAGAGAAGCCACGGTTCCGTCATCCGACGAGCTGCTGCGGGTAGAAGTCTCTACTGCCTCCCTGCTGTGAAGTTTAGCCTCAGTCATACCGCCCAGAACAGCACCCGGCATCTGTCCATAACCATTTACGGTAATCGCACAATGATTCTCAGGAACACAGATGAAATGCTGATGCCTCCAGGGTATCTCAATAACCCGGCGATTATACCAGACGGTACCCAGCTCGATATACACCGGTTCACTGTTGTTATATAATATGAAAGAACCGCCGTCACGATGGCTGTCGCGATGCCCGTTATAACCCTTGGCTCCCAGGAAAAGACCATCCGGTGTACCGGGATACTCACGGGCACACATCAGCTGTTGTGCCTCAGAATAATAATATCCTACATTAGGTGCCTTGGGGTGCTTTAGCTCCAATTCATGACTGTGCAGAATTTCCAGGAAAATAGTATAAGCATGGTCTGCGATCATCAGTGGCTGTCTGTCCTGATGGTAAATATAGACACCCATGTCCATCATCTTCGGATCATTGATTTCCTTTCCGTAATCATAAATCTCCATTCCCTGTGTCACACCGTTATAGCGAGCCATGTAGCAGTAATTGTAATACTCCCGCTTATGAATGTGTACGTTATAAAGAAAAGCTGCCATTTTATGTATTTGGGGTTCATCAAATTGATTTATAGCACCTCCCGATGCCATTCTCAGCAATTTAAGTGCATAGTACATAGCACCGGCAGCGTCCATCCAATAGGAAGCCCCTTCAACGCTGGAGCCGTCTGACACGTAACTGCGGTAAAATTCTTCCGTATAACGTAAAGCCTGTTCAGCTGCCTTAGCACGTTTGCCCGGATTTGGTTCTATCAGCAGAATAACAGCCAGGCAATTGGATGTCGTCAACATATGCCAGTTATGAGTGACTTCGGTGACCCACCAGTCATCCCGGCGAGTACAGAAAGGTTCAATAATACGTCTGTTCAGCTCATATTCTATGCGTTCTCCGATCAGGTAACTGACTTCATCCAGTTTTTTACGCATAATATACAGGGTCCATGCCATATACTCTGCCGTAATACTGGCAACCAGACAGATATGCTGATCCTTGATGTCCGGCAGCGGACGGGTACCGCCGGGACCACCCCAGCCGCCTTCCAAACCCTGCCAGTTGTGGGCCGGCAGTGACCATGAGGTGGTTTCACAAAGAGCCCAGATATAGTCTATCAGACTGTCCATAAATCGTCCCTTGCGCTCCAGACACTCTGCAGCAGTAAGCCAGAACAGAGCATGGCACATAGGACGGTCTACCTCCTGATCGTAGTCACGCTTACCGGTGCGGTAATACTGCATGTAGGCACTGGCGGTAGCCCGTGGCATGGGCTTACTTAGAATTTCCTCAGCATGTTTTAAAATAAGGGAACGGGCTTCATCGTTCACTACCTCCCATTCCTGTTCATCCTCATATTTGGGCAGCGGAAGAAACTGCTCACGAGGAAGCAGTACATTACCAAAACCATTGGGAAAGTCTTTTTTGTAACGATAATCCATGATAAATTACCTCCTGTTTATTTGTTAACATCTTAACTATACAAACAGGATCAGCCCGATTCAACTCTCAATCATGGATTGAGTGTCTCATATTTTCCCCCATTGACTTTTAACTCCCGATATACCTTGGGAGACATGCCCATCTTCTTATTAAAATTACGATAGAACGAATTAGCAGCACCAAAACCTGTGATTTCCGCAATCTTTTCATTACTATAATCTGTCTGTTCCAGATATTGTGCCGCATATTTTATCCGCAGTCCAAGCAGGTATCCCGAGAAGCTTTCACCGCTTTCTTCTTTGAGCAGTGCAGATAAATACTTTTCGGATACGTTCATCTCCCTGCTGACCTGATATGCCGATAATGCAGGATCCCCATAATTTTCTTCCAGATAACAAATGATTTTTACCCGCAATTCCTCGTTACTTTTTTTCCTTCGGCTGCTGATATCATTACATATTTTAATCACCGCCTGCCGAAATGCCTGGATGATACTCTCCCCTGACATATCATTTGAAAATGCCGGAAGAATCTCGTTTACATTATCTACCTTGTCAAAGTGCAGCAGAATATTAAAGAATACATTGCGCACGGAATAATAAATCTGTTCCTTTTGAAACTCAAACAGGAAAGGTCTTTTCAGCAAAGCCTCCTGAAGCTTATCCACAGCTTCCATTGCTTCCTTCTGTTTTCCACAAAGAAGATTATCATTGAACCGATTAAGATAATCCAGATTGACCAGGTTCTCATAGACGGCTGTATTGTCGAATGTAAATGTGCACACCATGTTAATATTCTCTTTGATATACAGCGACTGTACCACCTGTCTTGCCTGTTCATAACAACGATAAATATTGTCTGCATCCACACCGATGGCACTGATTCCCACATGAAAATTGCCTTCCATTTCATCTGCCATAAGAGCAATACATTTATCAAAGCATACTTTTATCTTACTGACATTAGATTCCTGAAAGGGATCAAGCGCGATCAAAAACAATTCATCTGTATCTCCGCTATGAACATGGACGAACGCATTGGATAAGTTCTGATTGATCAGTTGGAGAAAATCAAAAAACAGATTTTCACTATCATCTGCTCCTCTTCCAAACGCCCTGACAATTACAACGCAAAAGTATTCAGGAACCTCCCCAAAGTATTGCTGCAAAATTTTACGTCCTTCTTCATGCCCCGTCCCCACTGTAATCAAATGCTCCAGCAAAATCATGCTGTTCTGCTTTTTCATTTCCTCCAGCTGGTGTTTCCATTCGTTGCTTTTTTCACGCTGTCCCTTTACCAGACCGGCAACCATGCCATACTCATTTTCACGCATGAATCTCCACAGCCTGCTGAATATCCGGATATCATTTCTGCGATTGCCTTCCTCCGCTGTCCTGTCTTCCTCATGTGGGAATTCTGTTAATATCGTATTTAATCCCTTACACCCCCGCCTGCTGAACACCACAGTCAATATCATTACAATTGCCATACCCAGAATTAAATATATCCACAGCAGATTGTAAGCGATACGCATCCCATTTCGAATAGATTTTAGGGAAACACCTATCTCTATGTTCCAACCCATGCTATTGCTCTCGTCTTTATATGTATAATACTGCTTTATTTCTTTATTATCGGAATTTCTATAATCAACCAGCACCGCATCTGATTTTCGCTCTACAATAGTCAGCCTTATATCATCATACCTTTCGCTCCCGTTCAACATGTTCATCAATTCATGGCTATCTATGACAAAACCAAGCAGATACTTTCCCCCACCCGGGCTTTTTCCTTCCATCAGGTACAAAATTGCCTTTTCCAAATGATGTGTAGTAGTGTTTGTGCTATAACTGATCCGATCCAATGGCAAAAAGAAGTTTCCTTCTCTAACTGCCTGAAACAGTTGGCTTCTGACCCCCTCTGAATCTTCCATCTTAAGATCTTGTGATTCCATTTGCAATAAATTTCCATAATAGCCGGCAAATTTTTCGCTGCATTGAGAACTGGATATATACGCATCATTTTCCTCAAAGAGAGCAAACATATATGTCAGATCCGATGTAATCTTTAACTCTGACATCAGCGTTCTTACATTTCCTAAATACAACACATCTTCATTTTTTACCTTTCCCTTAACCCGTGCAACCTGCCTAAATGACTCATTCTGCTTGATAATATCATCTACATAATTCATTCTATTGATCAGATTTTCAACATCTGATATCCCCAGTTCACTTTGCATATCAAACCGCTCAATGGCATCTTTCTCCAAATTCCTGCTTGCCGCCACATAAATGAGAACACTACTCATAAATGCAACCAGAAAGGCCACAAAATACATCAAAAAGTACCGTACTTTAATCTGTTTCAGATTCATAACTTTTTATCCTCCCTGTATTTTTGATAAAAAATACTACCCTGATACTACATTTATTATACTATATATTACCGTGTGTTGACCCGTTCCAATTTTTGTTAATGTGTCTCATTTTCTGCCGGATGGTTGTTTTGAGTGATTTTGCTGCGTGGCCGTCATCTGCAACGCCTGTGCATAAAGGGAGTTGGTTCCTTTCACAGCTGTTACCATTCAACCATCATCTTGATGGGGCCGCTTTGCGGCTTTTCGTCTTGCAAAATCGCACTTCAGTGCGATTTTGACTGCGCGGTGCCGGCTGTCTGAACTGTTACGGCTTTTCTGCTGCAGTTATATAAAATTGAATTTCAAGATTGACATAACCACAATGTTGTGCTACACTGTTTTTAGTAAGTACTTATTATATTAAACAGTTTTTCTAAGATTCTGTGTTCTAATGGCGTTTCTGCCGTTTTTCACCGAATATTAGGTAATTGAATAATGGCAGAAGTGGGGGGATGGTGTGCCCTGAGTGGGCATATTCCGGGAGATTGCATGCGTTTGTTCGGTTGTTCCTGACTCTGCCGCAAAGGAGGGTATGTATTTGGGACAGGAAAACGATGTAATGATGGACTACCTGAAGGACAATGAGCGATTTGCAGATGTGTTCAACGGAGGCTGTTTCGATGGTAAGAAAGTCGTAAAGCCGGAGGAACTGGAAGAAGGCTCTGAGGTTTACAAAGAAGTCCGGGGTAAGAAAACAATCCCCCGAACCCGGGATTTGAAAAAGCGGCTCAAATCCGGCAGAAAGCTGAAGATTCTGGCTATCGAAAACCAGGCTGATATTGATTACACTATGCCCTGGCGGCATATGAACTATGATTCCCTGGAGTACGGCCAGCAAATTAAGAACATCAAGAATCAGAATAAAAACAAGGATCTGCCTATGACAAGTGCTGAGTACAAATGCGGTCTGTACAGTACAGACCGACTGTCACCTGCATTTACAGTATGTCTTTACACCGGCAAGGAAAAATGGACAGGACCAAGAAGTCTGAAAGATATGATGGATTTCGGCGAGGA
>JAFTVH010000078.1 GCA_017465845.1 Lachnospiraceae bacterium
GTGCTACCAGTTCTTCCCGCAGGCGTATACTTTGCCCCTGCTTTTTTATATTGGTTTTGCAGCTCTTTTTCTGCTTGTTCTTTTTCCCCATAAACCTCCTGTTCTGTATCGAAAGGTAATAACAGGCAGCAATAAGCAGTTTATTTTTCGGGAAGTAGTTTTCTATTTATCATTATACCAACATTCTGTATACTATGCAACTGTTTCTCGTAAAAACATTCCTCCGTATTCCACTTTCGACACAATTAATCATTTCCATATTCAGTTGTATTCCAAGTGAAAATGCGGACGAAATGTCCAGGATTTAGCCCAAAAACGCAAGACTAAAAAGATTTTTCACTTTAGACTCACTGTTCTCAAGTATCTCCGATATTTCTTGAAATACCTGAGAACAGTTTTCTCTTCTGTATTGAAATCTCAATGTTTAAAAGTATTGAGATTTTTAAATATTATACGACCGCCCTTGAGAGTTGTCAATATGATTTCACTCGAATTCCGGTCTGCTTTGTTACTGCTGAAGTTACTGCTCAGCCCACACCATTCATATCGTTTTTGTGTTCATCTTATACAATACCTTTTCGGCGACACCCCACAATATTTCTTAAACACCGTAGAAAAATATTTCTCATTCTCAAACCCGCTTCGCCTCGCCACCTCACTTATGGTAAAATACCCTGTACTCAACAAAGATTTAGCAATCTCCAATCTGCGCTGCGTAAGATATTCTTTCGGTGTCATATGATATTCTTCTTTAAAAAGCCGCCTCAAATATGCCCCGCTGATATTCAGTGCAGGCGCCAGTTCGCTTACTGAAAAATTTGCATCTTCTGCATTCTTTTTCATCATCCTTGCAGCCCGCTTGGTGATAGAGTCTAACCCTTGCTCCTCCTGTTCCTCTACAGTAATCATATATAAAATCTGATACAGCAGCTCCCCTGCTTTCAGACGGTATCCCGCGTCCTTATTCTTCCATACTCTGAAAATCTCATCAAAAAGCTTTTCAAAGACATCTGCATTCTTTGGCTGAAACAGCTTGATATCCTGCGTCTGTTCCCCGTCTGCCAGAAAATGAATCACGATCATCTCTTCATTCTGTGCTCTGCGCATGAAAGAGAGCTTTGCCGGAATAAATACGATGCTTTTATCTGACAGACTGATTTCTGTTTCTCTGTTTTTTTCACCATAACTTAAAACAGTATCCGCTTTTTTGCGAAAAGTGACAGCATGATATTCTCTTCCTGTATTATAAATAATGTTCATTTTACTTGTTTCCAAAAACAGTACATCCAAAACGGATATGGCTGCATTATGATCTTCAAAAAACATACTTTTTTCACCTCTTATTACCTGATATGATAACATTTTCAGTATCATTTTTCAAACCTTTTATCCTTTTTTACGGCTTTGCCGCAGGGGCTTTGGATGATATAATTCACTTATACTTGCAAAAGGAGATCATTATGGAAAGAATCACAGAAAATTTGAGTACCCCAATCACCCGCGAATGTGACGTGCTTGTGGCCGGAGGCGGTGTGGCCGGAATCGCCGCTGCGCTGGCAGCCGCCAGACAAGGCTCAAAAGTTATTCTGCTGGAAAAGCAGTTTATGCTGGGCGGACTGGCTACCGCAGGCCTTGTTACCATCTATCTGCCTTTGTGTGATGGCAAAGGTCATCAGGTCAGCTTCGGTATTGCAGAAGAATTGTTTCATTTGTCCATAAAATACGGATACGAGGCAAAGTATCCCACCGCCTGGCTGGAAGGCGGCAGTATAGCGGAAAAAGCAAAGCAACGCTTCGAAGTAAGGTATAATGCCCAACTGTTTGCCATTGCAGCAGAACGGCTGCTGTTAAAAGAGGGTGTGACCATCCTGTACGGAACCTCAGTCTGCAATGTGGCTATGGATCATGACAAAATTTCTGCTGTCATCGTTGAGAATAAGTCCGGCAGAACTGCAATCAAGGTACATTCCGTCATCGATGCCACCGGTGATGCAGATATTTGTGCAATGGCAGGAGAAGAAACAGCACTGTTCGGTCCCGGGAATATTCTGGCCGCATGGCACTATTATGAGCACGGGAGCGGCTATGACCTGAGCATGCTGGGCTTTTCCGAGATTCCGGAGGAGGACAGGACAGAAGAAACAAAACCCTTGATTGCAAGAAGATTTCAGGGAATTGATGGGCAGGAGCTCAGTGAAATGGTACAGCTTTCCCATGGAAGAATCCTGGAGGAAGTGATCAAGAAGCAACAGGAGAATCCTGCTTATATGCCGGTTACCATTGCTACAATTCCCCAAATCAGAATGACCAGAAGAATCGTGGGCAGGTATACTTTGGATACTGCTGATGACAGGAAAGAGTTTGAGGACAGTATCGGCATGATTGGTAACTGGAGAAAGAGAGGGCCTGTATATGAGGTACCGTTCCGTTCATTATACGGTTCTAAAGTAAAGAATTTGATCACCGCCGGAAGAAATATTTCTTCTACCGATGCCATGTGGGATGTAACACGGGTCATCCCTGTCTGTGCAGTTACCGGTGAAGCTGCCGGTGTGGCCGCATCGCTTGCGGATGATTTTAAAGCATTGGATGTGGCTTTTCTGCAGCAGAAACTGACGGATGCCGGAGTAAGATTATTTTACGATCAGTTATAAAAGAAAAGCAGGGATCGTCAATGGGATGAACCAAAAAAGCCTTGCATCATGATTATGAATATGTTATATATTTTTCCATGAATGATAATTCCATCCTGGTGTAACAATAACAGGAAGGATAATAAATATCATACGTAACAGTTCAAATCAACATTGTGCTGCCACACAGAAAAGAGGCTGATTATGAAAATCTTATTTTACGATACCAAAAGCTACGACAAAAATTCCTTTGAAAAAGAACTTCAAAACTTTACCGGAATTGAAATCGATTATTTAAAAACAGACCTGGTTCCCAGAACCGCATCATTGGCAGAAGGGTTCGATGCAGTCTGTGCCTTCGTCAGTTCCGATGTAAACGCAGAAGCTCTGAGAATCCTCCATGAAAAAGGAGTAAAGCTGGTACTGATGCGCTGCGCCGGTTTCAACAATGTAGACCTGGAAGCTGCCAGACAGCTTGGCATCCGCATCATGCGTGTACCCGGTTACTCCCCGGAAGCAGTGGCTGAACATGCAATGGCTTTGGCCCTGGCATGTAACCGCCGACTTTATAAAGCTTATAATAAAGTACGGGAAAATGATTTCAGCTTAAGCGGACTCATGGGCTTTAACTTTTACCAAAAGACTGCCGGCATCATCGGTACCGGTAAAATCGGTGCAGCTATGTGCCGCATCTGCCGTGGATTCGGCATGATAGTGATTGCCTATGATGTGTATGAGAATGAATCACTGAAAGACTTCGTCACTTATGTAAGTCTGGAGGAGCTGCTTGCCCAGAGTGACCTGATTTCTCTGCACTGCCCGCTGATGGATAACACTTACCATATGGTCAACATCGAAACAATCCGCAAGATGAAAGACGGCGTAATTTTGGTAAATACTTCCAGAGGGGCACTGGTAAAAACTGCGGACCTAATCGAAGGTATCCGCATGCACAAATTTGCAGGTGTAGGGCTGGATGTTTATGAAGAAGAGACCAATAATGTGTTTGAAGACAGGTCTGATGAGATTCTGGAGCATTCCACAACGGCAAGGCTTCTTTCATTTCCCAACGTAATGATCACCTCCCATCAGGGATTCTTTACAGAGGAGGCGCTTGGCGCGATTGCTCAGACTACGCTGCAGAATGCGATGGACTATCTGGACGGGAAAGCAAGCAATAATGATGTGTAAAAAAACGGGGCTGCGCACTAATTAGTGCGCAGCTTCTTTTATACATAATATTCGTCACCATCATGCGCTATGGTACATGTAAAATTGCACTTTTTAAAAACTTCTTTCCACCGATTTGCCCCTTCCTCAGTGGCATTTCTGTTTCCGACATGATTAAAGAGCATTTTTTTAATCGGTAGTTGCTCAAATACCTCTAATGCAACGTATGGGTCATAATGAGTACATTCACATACACATAAATCGGCGCCGTTCTTTTTTAAATCATCCAATGGAAAGTCACTGAAATCACAAGCCAAATCTCCGGAATAAAACAAGGTTTTTCCCTTAGCCTTAAAAAAGAACGCAAAAGTAAGAGGATCTGCGTCAGAAGGAATATGATTAGTCCCTACCGCTGATACACATACATTTTTATCTTTATAAATTTCTCCGACTCTTATCACATGAAAAGTAATAAAACGGTCAATCTTATTCACATGCATGGCTCTAAGCCATGCACACAGTACCTGCTCCACATTTTCCGGCAGGTAAATGTGGGTATGCTGCCCTTCTTTTGCATATTTTACGAGCTCCTTGATAAAACCCGGCAGACCGCCAATATGATCATCATGCATATGTGTAATAAATATGGCTCGCACCTTTGAAAAATCATTGGTGTATTTTCTTATATATAATGCATCTATCGGAGCACCCGCATCAATGATATACACATCACCGTTTATTTCCAGCGCATTTGAAGAGCAGAATCTTAATGCGGTAGGGTCTCCGTGACTGGTTCCAAGGGTTACTAGTTTCATGTCAATTTCCCTCCAGTTTTTCTCTTTCCTCATCTCTGTATTTCGCCGGTGTCATTCCCACATATTTCTGAAACAGCTTAATAAAATAAGAAACATGGCTATAACCTGTCTGCTGACAGATATCCACAACACTGCTTTCTGTTTCCAGTAACATCCTTTTTGCCTCAGCAATACGCAGTTCCGTCAAATATTCCTTATAACTCATATTTACCTGCTGCTTGATAATCCGGCACACATATGTCGATGTCACCCGGAACTCTTCCGCAACTTTTTCCAGACTCATGTCATAATCAGTACAATGCGCCTTAATATACTCTACTGCTTTCCAGGCAGTCGTATTCTGCTGCTGTACAGCGTTTTCGCAAATTTCTTTGTAAGAATCTTCTTTATTATCATTGGCTTTTGCCGCCATATTTCCGGCTTTGATGATACTCGCATACAGATTTTCTAACCCATGACAGCTGCATATCAGTTCCGTACTGCCGCTATAGCCCCAAATACTAAACAATTCCTGTATCAGTTCTCTTAACTCTTCTAACTGGTATTCTTCCTCCACAGATGCCAACACACACAATGTCTTATCATAATATGCATACAGCATTGCACCATCCCCCGACAATGCTTCAATATCACCCTTCTCCCTTTTATAATCTGCCACTTGCTCAAAATCAGAAGATACGCACTTTATGATACCAAAGACATTCCCTTCCAGTTTAATATTGAGCAATGACAAAAAACGCTGTATCGTTTCCGAATATCCCCCCAAAGCAATGATTCGTATCGTCTGTTCCTGGAGCATGCGATGCTGTTCTTTTATCAACACACTGTTCTTTTCTCTTCCCTGCAGCAGTGATTCAATCAGGATCTCAAGACTTTCCCAATCAGAGGGGAGCGTTGTATCAATTGATTTGCTATATTTGTTTACTATTTTTTGCAATGGCAGGTAATTCCGATAAGCTGCTGCCAATCCTATCAATAATATCACCAGGGCTATACCAGCAAACACAATGCACTCTTTCACAGACAAAACATTCTGCCATGAAAAGTACTCCTTCTCGTCAATCCAATATCGAATTGTGAAGCTGCCATTCTTAGATACGGCTTCATAGAAAGTATCCTGATTAGTCCCCTCCTGCTCTAAGAGGCAGTTTTCCTTGTAATACAAAGCCACCTTTCCTCCCAAATCTCCCACTAACCTCTCTACACGTTGTTCCAGATTCTGTTTATTCACAACAAAGCATAAAACACCTTCTTTCCCAATCTGACTGAAGGCATACCTCTTTAGTGGATATAT
Organism: Lachnospiraceae bacterium; assembly: GCA_017465845.1. Lineage (GTDB taxonomy): Bacteria > Bacillota > Clostridia > Lachnospirales > Lachnospiraceae > Acetatifactor. The sequence continues at coordinate 5,913 of JAFTVH010000078.1, forward strand.
AAACAGCATTTTATCTTCCTGCTTGTACAGAACAACATTCTCATCAGCCTCTACACTCAGATGATTCAATAATTCTATCAGCTCACTGCAATCTTCCTGCTTCATCAGCCAGATAAGATAGGCAAAATCAAATGAAGTGGTGCCGGAGGATGTGTATACCGTTTGCTTAGCTTCGTATTTTATAAAGTAATCATCGCAAATTTCGGAGACCTGTCTATAGTTATCCAGACGATCCAACAACTCGATTTCCTTATACTTATCTGTGCTAAAAAAATCCAAACAAAACTCCTGCTGAGATGCTATATCTATAGTCATCCTCCGCATAGCTTCCATCTGGATTTCCAAATCCTCTACAATAGTATACAGCTTGCTTTCTGCTATCCTGATTTCTTCCTTTCTCATGTTATTGGCAATATACTTCATGGCAGCAATACTTACCAAACTGAACATGCATAATATAATCCATAAGTAGGAACTCAGGAAATTACGGAATACCTTAGAATGTATATGGCTTAATCTCTTTTTTTCAGTCTGAAAACCACCCATACTACAGTACCACTCCATTTCATCTATTTTGATAAGGGGCCATGAGGCCCCCTACAAAGTTTATTTTACAGGTCCGGCATAACCAGCATACGCATCCTTTACTATGGATTCATATCGTTCGCCTCCCATTGCCTTCAATTCTTCCTGGAAATCAGGCAACTCCGACAACGGTCTTTGGCCTACCACAAATTTTGCAGTTTCCGTTTCCACATAATTTTTCAATACTGTTTTCAAATCCGTATATTCAACCTGTATATCTTGTCCTATATACATAGTAGGCAATCCCTGCACAAGATGCCCCTCTGCCGCTGCTGCCACAATAGATCTGTAATGTGCATCCGGATTCGTAATATCCAATTCTGGATACTGTGGATTCTCCACACCACACATTTCCTGCAATATCAAATTAACCTCATTCTGACAAATATAACTCGGCTGTGAAATTGCGAGTACATTTGAACGATAAGCAAGTAAGTTCGCATACTTTCCTGACACAATCTCTTCATATTCAGCATCTGTACCGGATTCATTCAACCTAAATCCGGTAATTATTCCTAAGGTATCCTCGCTTCCTTCAAGGCATCCTGTACTCCAATATACCATTCCTTCATCTGTACACAGATAATCAACCAGTCTCATACATAATTCAGGATATTCTGTACTTGCCGATACGAAAAAGGCTGGTGAACGACAAACACTTCCGGCAGTAGCTACCGCTTCTTTACTCCACTCACTGGTCAATGGAATGGCTGATACGTACTCTGCAAATCGTTCTTGATTAAAGACGTATGGAGCTGAGTCACAACAGACCGCAACTTTTCCCGCAGACTCCAGTGCACGTGAAGCCTGTGTATCCATTGTTAAATAATCCGGATGAATCAAACCTTCACTATAAAGTGTGTTAAGCAGCGTAACATAATCTGCATACTTCTCTTCCATGCAAGGTACTACCACTTCTCCCTTCTCCATGTCCCAACAAGGAACAGTCAAATCGTTCCATTCACTGGTTATCCATCCAAATGCATTCTGGTAATATGCGAGGTCATACTTCCAGCACGATGCCAGCGGCCAAATCTCATCTACTCCCATTTCTGTCGGATCAAGCGCCTTGAATTTCCTGAGCATATCTACAAACCCATCAAGGGTATCCGGTAATTCGTCAATTCCGGCAGCCTCCATATATTTTGTATCCACATACATTCTATACACGCTCAAAGAATCGCCATATCCAATTCTGCCAACACTTGAAATAGTAGGAATCGTATATATCTTACCATCCGGTGCTGTATAGAAATCCATATAATCTTTATATTGTTCACACAGTGCAAGGTAATTCGGTGTCAGTTCTTCACTGACATAATCGCTCAAAGCTAAAAACTGTTCATTTTCAACACCATACTTAATAAGATCCTCTGTGCTGATGCCTATGCCAATCATAATATCCGGCAAATCATCTGCTGCCAGCATCAAATTCTTCCGCTCACTATCAGTCACCCATTCAACTTCCAGATCGATATTCAACTTTTCTTCCACAAAGTGATAGAACCATGTGTCTTCCACGGGAGTTTCCGCACAGTCATCACGCCCAACCGCAACTTTAAGTGTAATTTTTTCGCCTTCTTTCACAATTGGTCTGTAGCCTTCCAGATTTAAATATTCCGGATACTGTGATATTTCTGCCTGCTGCGTTGAAGCATTTTTCACTTCTGACTGTACTTCAGATTCCTGTTTTACTTCCTGATCTGCTTCCTGCTTTCCACACCCGGCTATCATAACCGATATCAACGCCAACGCAACCAACGATTTGATTCTTTTCTTCATTTATTTTCCTCCTATTCTTTGACCGCACCGATCATAACACCTTTGACAAAATACTTTTGCACAAAAGGATAGGCAATCAGTAACGGTGCACTTGCAACAAATACAACCGCATACTTCATTGTATAAGCCAATTGTGAACGTTTGGCCGCATCAAGCAATTCATCCGCAGAAAGAGACTCAGTAAGCAGTGCCTGGTTCAATGCATCTTCATTTAAAATCAAAATTCTTCTAAGCACTGACTGAAGCGGTTCCAATGACTTATCTGATACATATAGCAACGCATTAAAGTAGCTGTTCCAATGACCAACCGCATAATATAATACCATTACCGCGATAATCGGTTTTGCAAGGGGAACTGCTATCGATAAGAATTTCTGGAATTCTCCTGCTCCGTCAATATCTGCAGCCTCATACAATGATTCTGAAATACTTGTACTGAAATAAGTTCTGGTCACAATCAGATTGTATACGCTGATTCCTCCCAATATGATCAGTACTGTTCTGGTGTTTAAAAGTCCCAAATTTTTTACCAGAAGATAATTAGGCACCATGCCACCGCCAAAATACATGGTAATCATGAAGATTGTCATAATAAAATTCCTATACGGTAAATTCTTCTTACTCAATGCATATGCTGTGGGAATGGTCAAAAACAGGTTAAACAGTGTTCCACATACCGTATAATAGATGGTATTGGCATACCCAATCCATATTTTTTCATTTGAAAAAACCTGCTTGTAAGAATCCAAGGTAAACCCAATGGGTTTCCATATTACTTTACCACTTGCCACTGCACTCGCTTCAGAAAAGGAAGCGATTACCGCATAATACAATGGATATACTATGATCAATAATACCAGCAGCATGAAAATCGTATTGCAGACATCAAACATACTTACTTTCTTCTTTCTCTTCATGCTGCCCTCCTACCATATTCCGATTCCGGAAAATTTCTTTGCAATCTTATTGGCAATCAATATCATTGCAATATTTACCAGGTTATTGAATAATCCAATTGCAGTAGAATAGCTGAACTGTCCGCCCATAAGCCCAATATCATATGTATATGTAGCAATTACCCGGGAGGTGTCCATATTCAAAGCATTCTGCAGCAGAAAGATCTTTTCAAACCCTACAGAAAGAATGCTTCCGGTATCCATGATAAACATAATGATAATAGTAGGCAATATACAGGGAACATTTACATAACGAATCACCTGCAGTCTGCTTGCACCATCAATCCTGGCTGAATCAATCAGCTCCTGCGACACTCCCGCCAGGGCAGACAAATAAATAATTGTACCCCATCCTACGTTTTGCCATTTTCCCGACCACACATAGATACTGCTGAAGAACTGAGGGATCGCAAGCAGGTTCTGATTTTCTCCCGTAAAATACCCGTATAAATGTCCAAGCAATCCTTCCCTTCCCACGAGCATCGTTACCAGACCGCACATTACTACGGTAGAAAGAAAATGCGGTGCATATGTAACCATCTGAACTGTTTTTTTGAAACGAGTATTCCGTATCTCATTTATCAACAAAGCCAGTATGACCGCACAGGGAAATGTTGCTAAACTATACAGGGAAATAGACAAGGTATTCTTTATCAGCTTCCAGAATTCCGGATAGGTTACAAAACGCCTGAAATGCTCCAGACCAACCCATTCACTTCCCCAATATCCAAGCTTTGGCTTATAGTCTTTAAATGCGATGATGATGCCATACATAGGACCATAATTAAAAATCACTATGTAGATCAGCGCCGGCAGCAAAAGTACATATAATTGCCAAAATTTCTTAAAATGCTTGTTCTTTTTCAGCCTACATCACTCCAATCTAACATATTTTTCGGCATAACACCGAATTCATTCCTTTCGGCCGGAAAGAATTTGTGATATCTCACAAATCAATCTTATACCGTTTTATGATATATGTACAGTATCAATAACTTGCACTGGCGTTATGATTTCTTGCACTGAAACCCTTATTTAAACCAAAATATGGTCTATTTTCCTAATTATTACATGTCTCCAGGCCATGCAGCAAGATGAAAATATTTCCAGATTGCATACATATATAAAAAGCATTGACAAAGAAGCCGGAGTAAGGATATAATCTAAAACTAAGAGCAGATACGTCTCTTAATTTATTATTCAAAATTTAGAGCGCTCCAATTTAGTGAAAGAGGTGTGTATATGGCAACGATTGAAGATGTGGCAAAACGTGCGGGTGTATCGCGAAGTACCGTTTCGCTTGTTCTAAACAAAAGTCCGCTGGTAAAAGAAGCCACCCGTCTGATGGTGGAAGAAGTCATTGCGCAGATGAATTATGTGCCAAACAGTAATGCCCGTGGTCTTAGCGGCAGGGTGACCAATAATCTGGGAGTGATCTTTATGCAGGACTATCTGCCCGATACCACACAGATATCTTATGATAATGATCAGCATGTAGGTCTATGTTCTTTTAATATCAGCAATGGTATTATGGCCGGCCTTATAGGTACGGATTATGGTGTGATCACGGAACGATTCTGTTCTGTTGCTGCTCCGGACCGGCTGCCGAGAGTGATCCGTGAGAAGCGGGTTGACGGTGTTTTCATTGTAGGGCAGCCTTATTCGGAACAATTTATGGATAATATGAGAAAAACAGGCCTGCCTTTTGTAGTAGTAGGCGTCGGCAGTTATGAGGAAAATGTAGATTCTGTTTATGCAGATCCTGAAGAAGGCACAGCGCTGGCAGTTAAAGAGCTGTTAGAGTCAGGACATAGAAAGATATGCCTTTTAAACTGTTCACCACAACTGCGCTCTCACGCCGCACGGCAGCGTGGCTACTTAAAGACGCTGGAAGCGTTCGGCCTTAAATATGAGGAAGCATGGAACATTAAGGTGAATAGTAATAATGGTGCCTGCGCTTATGAAGCATTTAAGATGTTTTGGGAATCAGGCTATCGACCGGATGCTATTGTAACTGCCAACGGTCAAGGTGCATCAGGTGCTATGTCCTATTTGTATGAAAAAGGTATAAAAGTGCCGGATGATATTTCTATTATTGCATACGAGGATTCTTCCATCTGTGGGTATGCCACACCGGCACTGACCGGCGTGAATATCAGAAAAGAGGAGTTGGGCTATGGCGCAGCCAAATGCCTGATTGCGCGAATTCAGAATCCGAAAAAAGAAGTGGAACAAAGAACACTCAGTCCGTACCTGGTGCGGCGAAACAGTGTCATTAAGAGAAAGGAAGGAATATGATGGAATTTGATTTGGGTGTGGTCAAGGAAGGATTACAGGCAGATGTAATCGTGGTCGGAGCAGGACCGGCAGGCATGTGTGCTGCAATTGCAGCCGCCAGAGAAGGTGTCAGTGTCATTCTTGTGGAACAGGGTGGCTTTTGCGGCGGCATGGCGACACGTGGCTTAGTAGGGCCCTTTATGACCTGCTACGACAGCAAGGGTGAGAATATGATTATCCGGGGCTTATTTGAAGAAATTGTAAATCGCATGGTGAATAAGGGATTCGCCATCCACCCATCCCTGGTTCACGCAGGAACAGCTTTTACATCCTGGATCGTGGTGGGACATGAGCATGTGACACCTTTTGAACCGGAAGGACTAAAGCTTGTTATGGATGAGATGTTAACAGAGGCCGGTGTAAAAATTTTATATCATACAGATTTTCTTCGTCCGCTTGTGGAACATCATACGATAACAGGGATATTGGTAAACTCTAAGCGTGGCCCGGAAGTAATAAAAGGAAAAGTTGTTATTGACTGTACCGGTGACGGAGATGTGGCTGCACGCTGCGATGTCCCTTATGAATATGGAAATGAAGCGTGTAATCTGGTACAGCCTGCCACTATGTTTTTCCAGATCAGCAATGTGGATTCGCAGGCGGTGGAAGCTGATATTCAAGCGAATATTCATAACTTTTACAGAAAAGATGGTGTGAACTATCGTTCCCTGCACTGGCGAGTTTCAGAGGCAAGAGCAAATGGTGACTGGGACTTAAAGAGGGTCAGTATCGGATTGTTCCGTATGCCAAAGGCTGATGAATGGTGTGTGAATACCTCAAGAATCATGGGGGTAGACTCTACAGACAATGAGAGCCTGACAAATGCAGAAATAGAAGGACGCAAGCAGGCAGACATGATTTTTAAGTTTCTGCGCAAATATGTGCCTGGCTGTGAAAATGCAAGACTTAAGGCAACCGCTTCTTATATCGGCATCCGTGAAAGTCGTCATATTCAGGGAGATTATCGACTCACCGGAGAAGATCTGATCAGCGCAAAAGTACCGGAGGACAGCATACTCCTGGCCGCAAATTCTGTGGATGTACACGGAAGATTTGGTCCCACCAGTAATGAGTATGTACCGATCCAAGGAGACTATTACGGTGTGCCTTACCGCAGCTTGCTGCCAAAGGGAGTGGAACAGCTGCTCATAGCAGGCCGTTGCGTCAGTGCAGATTCTACAGCTGCCGGAGCGATCAGAGTAATGCCGCCTTGTATGGGCATGGGGCAGGCTGCAGGAACGGCTGCAGCTTTGGCGGTAAAAGAAGGCTGCAGTGTGAGACAGTTAAATACATCATTGCTTCAAGATGTATTAAAAGGAAATAATGTTTATTTATAGTCTGTTTTTTTATGCATAAATTAGAGCGTTCCAAATTATATAGAAAAGAGGAGAACTTTATGAGCGCAGATAAACCAATACAGATTTTATGCTACGGAGATTCCAATACATGGGGTACCATTGGAGAGTGGGAAAATCCGAAGCTCCCAACAAAACGTTATGCACCTCAAAATCGCTGGCCCTGTGTCCTGCAGGAAAGGCTTGGGGCAAAAGCAAATGTAGTTGCCGAAGGTCTGGGAGGGCGTACAACGATCTATAAAAGAAACGGGGAGGAATGGAAATGTGGTGAAACCTATTTACTTCCCTGTCTTAGAAGCCACAGACCATTGGACCTTGTCATTATTATGTTGGGAACCAATGATCTTCAGGTAAAGAAGGATATTACAGCAGAGCAACTGGGAGATGGTATTACCCGTTTGATTGATATCATACAGACAGATCCCACCTGTGGCAGTGGTTTTAAACCACCGAAAATCCTGATTCTTGCACCGATTGAGGTAAGACCCTCTGCACCGGAAGGCCGCGTGGAGGTTTATGATAAATTCCGCAGAGAGATCGGATCAGAATTAAGCAGGATGTTTCCGGAGGTTTATTGTCGGATTGCGAAAGAGAAAGGATGTTACTTTTTAAATGCGGCAGAATATGCCCAGGCCGGTCCGGCAGACGGTGTTCATTTTGACCCGGGATCTCATGTGCGACTTGGTAACGCGGTGGCAGACTTTATTGAAAAACATATTATGAAAGAGCTGTAGGTTTTGAGGAGAAGAGAGATGAATCATGTGGAACATTTAAAAAGCTGTCAGAAAATAAGCAACGTTTTCCTTGATGGAAGCAAAAGTACATTATATATGAAATTTGAGAAAGTTCTGCCATCCGCCCAGGGAATGAGCATCTGGAATGACCGTGCATTTATTCTTTATGATACCGGCGGCTGTGGAGTATATGATCTGACATCCCGTAATCCGCAAGCGATTGCATCCTTTCAATTGGGATCATATAACCCGGGCGTTCCTTCCAAGGATTATAAAAACCATGCAAATTCATGTATGTTCAGTAATATTCATATAGACGGCAATCCCATTCCGCTTTTATACGTGACAATCGGAAGCGGAATCGGCAAAGATGAGGATGGTTTCTATTACCGATGCGCCGTTGAAAATATTACTTGTGATGTATTGCCGGATGGAAAAGAAGTGTATCATTCCAAAGTCCTTCAGGTTATCACTTATCAGCCGGACGGAATCGAAGATGTTCCGTTTGAAGCACCATGCTGGGGATGCCCTTCCTTTTTGATAGATAGTGAAGGCGGTTATCTCTATATCTTCTCGGCCCGCTACCGTACCACTCGCGGAAATGTGCCGGATGGAGAAAACAACAGATACATCATCACAAAATTTCAATTACCGGAAGTGGACAAAGATGTGCAGTTAACCCCAAAAGACATTCTGGATCAATTCACTGTGGAGTCAGATGTGCTTTTCACGCAAGGAGGTACGCTATATAATAACCGGATTTATTACACTTTCGGTCTTCCCAAACATGATTATCCCATTCGGATCATGGTATTTGACCTGCAAGAAAAAAGACTGCTTGCACAAGTCGATAACATGGATGAGGCATTCGGTTTTGAAGAAATCGAATGCTGTGAATTCTATCAGGGAAAGCTTCTGTGCAATACTAATTCCGGAAGCATTTTCGTTCTGGAAGACGGACTGATTCCATTATAATGCAAAAAACAAGGCTCCGGCTGCTCTTATCCAACGTAAAGGGCACCGGAACCTGCGTTTCCATTTTCCTGTTTGCAGATAATGCCACAGTTCCTACCGTTTAGACAGAAATCTAGTCTAAATGGAATACATTTTTAAGATCAATACTTACAGGGCTGTTATCAGGGTTGGTCTCCATAATATCTGCCATGAAATCCCACCACTTACGATTGATGGCAGTATCAGCTCCCTTTGCCCACAGTTCCTCGTCTTCAATCTCGATATAGCCGAACAGTGTCAAGGTCTCCTTATCCAGAAAAATGGTATAATTCTTTCCGCCATGTTCGTGGATCATGTCCTGCATCTCAGGCCACAATTCATTATGTCTCTTCTCGTACTCTGCTTCCTGTCCGGGATACAGTTTCATTTTAAAACCTTTAATCATTGGCTTGCCCTCCTGATCATCTTGTTATGTTGCAGCTCTTTTGGGAATTCTTAAGGCTGCAGACTTCTGTTTCTATTGTAACATAACTATCGCTGAAATCAATGACAAATTAAGCCTGTTTTTCCTGGACAATGTTCTGAATCCAGACACCTTTTTTCACCAGGATAAATCCGATTACACATTTAATAATATCAATCAGCTGGCAGGCAAGATACAGCGGGATTACATGTAACGTGGTATAGCGGCTGAGCACGTAAGCCAACGGGATGCTGGCGCACCAGAGGAATACGCTGTCAAACAGGAATGTCACTATGGTCTTGCCGCCGGAGCGCAAGGTAAAATAGGACGCATGCATGAAAGCCGCCATTGGCATGCAGCAGGCAACGATTCTGATGAAAGCGGTGGCAAGTCCCTTTACTTCCTCACTGGTGTTGTACATCATCGGGAAAAGCGGCGCAGTCAGTGCCAGAATTCCACCAATAGCCACGCAGCATGCTACGGAAAAAGCAATCAGCTTGGTATCTGTATCCTTAGCCTCATCCATCTTCCCGGCTCCCAGAAGCTGTCCTACGATGATGGCGATAGCACTTCCCATGGCTATGAATACCGTATTAAACAAATTGGAAATGGTGCTGGAAATATTCAGAGCTGCAATAGCCGACAGTCCTCTCACAGAGTAACATTGCATCATATACGCCATTCCTGCTGCCCAGAGGATCTCATTGACAATGAGAGGGGTACCCTTTTTCAGGATATTGCCTACCAGTCCCAAAGGTATCACGGGACTTGCATATGCTCCTGTAATAAACTTCATTCGATCAGCATGTTTATGAGTCCAGATAATGACAATGGCAGTCTGGACAAAACGGGAAATCACGGTAGCTATGGCAGCACCTGCCACACCCAGTTCAGGAAAGCCGAATTTACCGAAAATCAACAGATAGTTGAACACCAGATTTACCAGCACTGCCGCAATACCGGCCTTCATGGGCACCATAGTCTCTCCGCACTCTCTCAAAGTACTGGTATAGACCTGCTCCAGGGCAAACGGAAATAAGCCTACCAGCATTACTGCCAGATATTCTTTTCCATAACCTAATGCAGCGTTCAGCTGCTCATCCATACCTTCTCCATGCAGATACAGCAATATCAGAGGCTCCCCTGCAAAGATAAAAATAAGCAGTCCCAAGATCACGATGAGCAGACAGGCATACAATTTAAACCGAAAGGTGTCTCTCACACCCTTGTGGTCATCGCATCCGAAAAACTGCGCGCCGAAAATCCCCGCACCCGATATTGCTCCAAAAATGCTGATATTAAATACCATCATCAGCTGGTTCACGATAGCGATTCCGGACATCTGCTCCGTACCGATACGCCCTACCATGATATTATCCAACAGACCTACAAAATTGGTGATACCATTTTGAATCATAATGGGCACTGCCACTGACAGTACCATCTTGTAAAATTCTCTGTTACCGATTAATTTCTTTCTCATTGCTCTCCCAATCCCTTTTTCCGGCAACGCGGCACAGGCATTGCCATTATCAAACTATGTACTTTCCCATCCACGATTACGCTTTTCATCAGATAGCGAAGTATTACTATCTTGCACTAAATTGAGCGCTTTGTCAATGTTTTTTCTTGTCCGCTTTCTGTTGACGCATGGCCTTTTTTTGACTATAATGCATACTAGCACAAGCGCATGGAGGGCGACACTATGGCAGTTATTACAAGTATCCAGGAAAAGTACATGAAAGAGGCCTTAAAACAGGCAAAAAAAGCCCTTGCTCTGGGCGAGGTCCCTATCGGCTGTGTCATTGTCCATGAGGGAAAAATCATCGGAAGAGGCTACAATCGCCGCAATACGGACAAAAACACACTGGCTCATGCCGAAATCACAGCCATCAACAAGGCCAGTAAGAAAATCGGTGACTGGCGCCTTGAAGACTGTACCTTATATGTAACTCTGGAGCCCTGCCAGATGTGCGCCGGAGCCATCGTACAGGCAAGGATACCGGAAGTAGTCATGGGCTGTATGAATCCCAAGGCAGGGTGCGGCGGTTCTATTCTGAATATTCTGGAAATGCCGGAATTTAACCATCAGGTCAGTGTTACAAGGGGGATTCTGGAGCAGGAATGCAGTGACATGCTGAAATTATTTTTCTCAGAGCTGCGGATTCGGAATAAAAAAGAGAAAGAATTACGCAAGGCGCAGCTTGAAAATGCTGAAACGTCGCAGGAGTAGCCATGGTGTCTATAGCACCGCAGCTACTCCCGTTAATTTTAATCTTATCGTTAACGCTTAGCCTTTCTTTACAAACACAGATTTCGGCTGCTTACATACCGGACAGGTATAATCATCCGGCAGCTCTTCAAAAGGTACTTCTCCATCGTACTCATATCCGCAGACACCGCAGACATATTTTGTCCCTGTTGCTGCAGGCTGTTCCTCTGCAATATAAGTAGGTGCATTCTTAGGACTCTTACCCTTGATGACATTGTGATAGTATGCATAAGTCATGGCATCGTCCTGCTTCAGAACATCTGCATCCACAACCTTTCCCAGGAATACAGTGTGGGTGGATGTCTCCATCTTGTCAACCACTTCACACACAATGTAAGCGCAGGCATCGGCCACTACCGGCATATATCCCTTGACCAGACTCTCCACCTCATCGAACTTATTATTGTCTCTTCCGCTCTTAAAACCAAAAGTACCAATGATGCCGGGATCAGAATGCTCGCCCAGAATGGAGATAGCAAATCTGCCTGTATCCTGAATGCACTGATTGGTATAGTTGTCATGATTGATGCTGACTGCTATAGTGGCGGGGTCAGAGGTGATCTGCATAGCGCTGTTAGCTGTACATCCTGTGGCTCTTCCATTATCCCAGGTACTTACTACATATACTCCGTAAGATAACTGTCTGAAAGCATTTTTATTCATCTGTTTTCTCCTCCTTGATAATGATTCCTATTTTTATAGTATCCTACTTTTTTCTTTTCTGCAAGTGTATTTTAATTTTATATTGTAATAAGTCCCACAACATGATATACTAATTATACAATTACTAATCACTCAATTAGTAATTGTATAATTAGCAATATTTATTAACCCCTTTCTTAGCCAATAGTTATAATCAATTTTTAATAAAATATTATGTAAAAGGGAGAGCTGTCATGTTTGTAGGACGAGAAAAAGAACTTCAAAAGCTTAATATGTTATACCAAAGCGACCACTTTGAATTTGCCGTTTTTTACGGTCGCAGGCGAGTAGGAAAAACAACCTTAATTAAAGAATTCATCAAAGATAAAGATGCCTTTTATTATATGGCAGTGGAGGGGACTCAGGCTGAGAATCTTTTTGGCTTATCCGGTGCCATTATATCGCCAAATACCGGATTGTCTTTCTCCTCTTACGAAGACCTGCTTAAGCACATCGATTTCCTCTGCTCCGACAAGCGACAGATCCTCGTAATTGATGAGTATCCCTATCTGGCAGCTTCTTATCCTGCCATCTCCTCGTTACTGCAGAGCCACATCGACAATACCTGGCAGCATAGCCGACTCTTTTTGATCCTGTGCGGCTCCTCCATGAGTTTTATGGAGAATCAGGTTCTTGGTTACAAAAGTCCATTATACGGCAGACGCACTGCACAATTTAAGCTTCATCCTTTTACCTATTTTGAGGCTAGACAGGTGCTGACTGCATATACCACTGAAGAGCAGGCTATTTTTTATGGAATTACCGGAGGCATTCCGGAGTATCTCAGGCGGATACGTCCTTCAGAGGATCTGGATACCAATATTACAGAGCTTTTCTTTGATGAAAGCGGACGTCTGTTTGAAGAGCCCTCCAATCTTTTAAAACAGGAACTGAAGGAACCTGCTACTTATCATTCCATTATTTCTGCCATTGCCTCCGGGCACAGCAGAATCAATGAGATTGCTACCAAAACAGGGCTGGACACGAGTGGCTGCAGCAATCAGATTTCTGCCCTGCTTTCTCTTGGAATTGTAAGAAAAGAAATTCCTGTCACAGAAAAGGAAAGTAGTCGCAAAACATTATACAGCCTGAATGATACTATGTTTTTATTCTGGTATCGATTTGTTAGACCAAACATCAGCGCCATTTCAAGAGGTGCCGGTTCCTCTATATATGATAACCTTGTAAAACCACAACTGCCGGATTTTATGGGAAAGATATTTGAAGAAATCTGCAAACAGTATCTATTTCTGCCGACAATGTACTCTACTCTGCCTTTTCCCGTAGGCAATCTGGGAAGATGGTGGGGAAGCAATCCTTTCACCAAAAAGCAGGAAAAATTGGATCTCATGGCTGTTTTGGATAATCAAGCATTGCTTGGCGAGTGCAAATGGAAGAATACACCTGTTGATACAGCTGTGATTGAAAGATTGCTGGAGCGCGGTGCTATGTTTCCTTACCAACAAAAATGGTATTATATTTTCTCCAAAACCGGCTTTACTGACAAGGCCATGGAATATGGCAGCAGCCATAGAATTGTGATGATATCTTTTGATGAAATGAACGATTTTATTTTGGGGCTTGACAGTCACCCCTAAAAACAGTACAATAATAAAGCCGTACATTGTCCGGGGTGCCCGGTCGCAATGATGAAGTCTGGTCTTACGCAATGGAAATCTACGAACCGTGTCAGGATGGGAACATAGCAGCACTAAGTAGAACCTTCCATGTGCCGTAAGGGTGCCGGGTGGAGTTGTGGCCGGGTCCGGCGTGTGCGGTATTTGTATATTTATAACAGTTCAGCCGCGACTTTGCAAATGGCGCACCTGAACTGTTGCGTATCTTTACAGTAAAATGAGGTTCTTTATGTCAATAGATTTACATCAGAACTTTTCCCTGTTGAGTGACTGTACGTTATGTCCCCGCAATTGTCATGTGGACAGATTATCCGGAAAATACGGCTACTGTGGACAAAACGCCGAAATCCGCGCTGCCAGAGCCTCTCTTCATATGTGGGAGGAGCCATGTATTTCCGGTTCTGCCGGATCAGGCACTGTTTTTTTCAGCGGATGTAATTTGAAATGCGTTTTTTGCCAGAATCATAACATTGCTGTCGGCAAAGCAGGACAGCCTGTAACTGTACAGCATCTTGCTGATATTTATCTGTCGCTCCAGGATAAAGGTGCCAATAACATCAATCTGGTCACTCCATCGCATTTTGTGCCCCAGATTTGTAATAGTCTTGCACTTGCAAAATCGAAGGGCCTTACCCTCCCTGTGGTCTATAATACCGGCAGTTATGAACATGTGGATACTTTAAAGCTCCTGAATGGGTTGGTGGATGTCTACTTGCCGGATTTAAAATATTTTTCTCCGGAAATTTCTCTGCGTTATTCTTATGCTGCTGATTATTTTGAAAAAGCATGCGCTGCTATTGCTGAAATGTTCCGCCAGGTTGGCGTTCCTGTTTTCCGTCATGGTACAGTTTGCCATGACAATTTGGAGAAGACCGCCAATGCCTTTTCGGAATCCTCTGCCACTGAGGGATGCGCTCGTCCCGAGCCCGGCATCATGACCCGTGGTGTCATCGTCCGCCACCTGATCCTTCCCGGACAGACCAAGGACTCCAAGAAAATCCTTCGTTACCTTCATACCACTTACGGCACTGACATTTACATCAGTATCATGAACCAGTACACACCTTTACCGCATGTGGCTGCTATCCCGGAACTGAATCGTAAAGTAACTTCTCAGGAATATGAGCGCATCCTTGATTTTGCATTGCGTATCGGAATAGAAAACGGCTTCTTCCAGGAAGGAGAAGCCGCCAGTGAAAGTTTTATACCGGAATTTGACGGAAGCGGGCTGTGAGAGACTTCTCACAGCTCTATTTTTATCATAAAGTATCCGAAATCACCATCCATGGCAGGTTCTTTCTTACATTCGAAGCTCTCAAAGCCAAACATAATAGCAACCTGCTTTTCTCTCTCAAAGAAGTTCCCAGGCACTCCAAGATAGAACATTTCCTCGCCTCTTTTCACGGTCCTGGCCAGTATCAGATGTCCATAATTGTAAAAGCCATGAAGCAGGAAACTGTTGGAAATCAGGCGGTAATGTTTCTTTGGCAGCACAACAAAGTCATTTGGCCCGATCGAGAGGTAATCCCTGTCGTCATGAAATGGTGAAATATGGGGATAGATATCAGCTAGTTGCTTCCATTTATCTTCATTTAGTCTGGGCGGCATGGACGGCTCTGTTGCCGCCACCTCTGTGGCAGAAGGCTTTACAGTGAAATCTTCAACACTGGGAGGTCCTGCGGCAACAACTTCTGATGTCAGAGGCTCTGAACAGAGTGGGTCTTTCACTGATGTTTCTGTAATAAGTGACTCTGTGACGAAATTCTCTGTATCAGACGGTTTTGAAGTGGAGCCCTCTGCGTAAGCCGGCTCCTTGAATGTTGAAAGCATTTCTTCTGCCGATGCTATTAACTGAGGCACATCCTCTTCCATTGTGGGAACCGGTTCAGCCTTACTCCTCTCCGCAGCATGCTCCTGAGTGCCATTCTCCTGCTTTTGACCTTCCTCTCTCTCATCCTCCCGCCACCGGCACAATAGCTCCCGATTCTTTCCAAGGCTGATTCGAATACTCCTCAGTTCTTCATAACCGATTCCTTCACACAATTGGTCTGTTGGAATACGCCTGCAGCCCAGATTTCCTTTACCGGACAGGAAGGTGATACTGCCTAATACTCCCTGTTCCTGCATACCCAACACATGCACCTCTCTGGTACAGTTTTCTGAAGGATGCAGTCCTGTCACGTTGACCTGAATATTACAGACTTTGTCAATGACTTCTATTTTGACAAATCCGGCACTGCGGATTTTTTCTCCGTTCTCTAAATATTCCAAATATCTGATCTGCTTATCATAAAACATAAAATACCCCCTGAACATACACTGGCAGACCGGCCGGTTATCGACCACTTTCACTGCTTATTGCAGTATATGCAGGGGGTTGTCTTTCATATTACTAATTATTGAAATTAAGCAAATATTCGCAATCCGCGAATTCAACTGCTTCGCTTGTCATATATGCTGCGGCTGAATTCTAACGCCTAGTACTCCTGGCTATCCAGATATTTCATATAGTTTACGACCATCAGTGCAATTTTGAAGGTCAATGCATCTTCAAAGTTACGCAGATCCAGGCCGGTAGTCTTCTGAATCTTCTCAATTCTGTATACCAGTGTGTTACGATGTACAAACAGCTGTCTGGACGTCTCAGACACATTCAGGTTATTATCAAAGAATTTATTAATGGTAGTCAATGTCTCATCATCAAAGTCAAGCGGCACATTGTCCCCAAAAATTTCGTCAATAAAGATTCTGCACAAGTTGATGGGCAGCTGATAAATCAGACGACCGATACCAAGGGTGCTGTAAGCCACCACATTCTTCTCTGCGTAGAAAATCTTTCCAACATCTAATGCCAGCTTAGCTTCCTTGTAAGATTTAGACACATCCTTCAGTTCCGGAACAATGGAGCCGAAAGAGACTCTCACATTCAGCATAGCCTCTGTATTCATCATTGCCACGATCGTATTAGCAATTTCTTCCAATTCCTCATGTGCAGCATCTGCTTCCACCGATTTGATTAGGATTACGCTGCTTTCATCAACTGCTGTTATGTAATCGCCGCCCTGGGTTGAGAACATTCCCTTCAAAAGTTCTGTTACAATTCCATCTTTCTCCAGCTTGGTCTCTACCAGGAAAACTGCACGTGGTGCAGACACTTCAATGTGAAGCTTCTTCGCTCTGTTGTAGATATCTACCAGAAGCAGATTATCTAAGAGCAGGTTCTGGAAGAAATTATTGCGGTCAAATCTTTCCTTATAAGCAACTGCAAGGTTCTGAATCTGGCAAACCGCAATCTTACCGATCATATAGGCATCATCACCAAGACCTCTTGCCACAAGCACATATAACAGTTCTCCCTCATCAAGAATCTTCAGCAGATGGTGCGGTCCTATCACCTGGCTATCGGCCGGTGAGTTGGCAAAACCCGACACCAGACCTGGTGTAATATCCGACATGTCTGTTGTAGATGCTATCGTGCCTCCGGATAAATCGAATACGTTTAAATCCACTTTAGTAATAGCCTTAAGTTCATCAATGCTTGTTTGAATCGTCTGGCTTGAAATCATAGTTCCTCCAATCTGCTCTGCTGTAAAACAAGACTTGTATTATATTTCTTACTGATTAAATCCAGTTTATCTAAAATTATATATTAATCATACAATATTTCATAATTCTATGCAAGAAAAATCTCAATGAAAAAAGTATGAACTGTTGCGTTCACACCCGCGCCATTCGCAAAGCCTCACCTGTCTGACGCGTAAACTGTTATTTTTAAAAAGGGCTGTGCCTTTGCACAGCCCCAATAATGTCTTATGAAAAGAGTTCAGACTAGTTGGTGATAACCTGCTCGGTCTCTTTGTCGAATACGTGAATCTTCTCAACATCGAAAGCGAACTTAACGCTGTCGCCAGGTCTAGCAGTTGTTCTGGGATCAACTCTTGCAGTGATAGGGAACTGATCCAGATCAAAGTATAAGTAAACTTCTGCACCAAGCAGCTCGTATACTCTTACGGTAGAAGTAAATACGCTGTTAGGTGAAGACTCGATAAACATCTGAGAATCATAGATGTCTTCAGGACGGATACCGAATACAACGGTCTTTCCATTGTAGCCGCCATCGATCAGCTTCTTGGACTTCTCAGGAGGAAGAGGAATGCTGTGGCCTGCGATTTCCAGGCTAGCAACATCGCCAGCTACCTTAACAGTAGCATCCAGGAAGTTCATCTGAGGAGATCCCATGAATCCTGCTACGAACAGGTTCTGAGGCTTCTCATACAGGTTCTGAGGAGTATCTACCTGCTGGATAACACCATCTTTCATAACTACGATTCTGGTACCAAGGGTCATAGCCTCAGTCTGGTCATGTGTAACGTAGATGATGGTGGTTCCCAGTCTCTCATGCAGCTTAGCGATCTCAACACGCATCTGTACACGCAGCTTAGCATCCAGGTTGGACAGAGGTTCGTCCATCAGGAATACCTTAGGATTACGTACGATAGCACGTCCCATAGCTACACGCTGTCTCTGACCACCGGACAGAGCCTTAGGTTTACGATCAAGAAGAGGAGTCAGATCCAGGATCTTAGCAGCCTCTTTAACCATCTTATCAATCTGATCCTTCGGAACTTTTCTTAACTTCAGACCGAAAGCCATGTTGTCATATACGGACATATGAGGATACAGAGCGTAGTTCTGGAATACCATTGCGATATCTCTATCCTTAGGTTCAACGTCGTTAACTACTCTGTCACCAATCTTTAATTCACCAGAAGAAATATCTTCCAAACCTGCAATCATACGAAGAGTGGTAGACTTACCACAACCTGAAGGTCCTACGAAGATGA
>JAFTVH010000079.1 GCA_017465845.1 Lachnospiraceae bacterium
AGCTTACAAGCACCCTGCTGAGGAGCACACCAGCCCACACCATGAGTCAGACCGGAAATATCTTTAACCTCTTTAACTTTTACCCATTTAGCTTCTTCTGGGATAGGAGCACAACCGTGATTAACACCCTGTGCCACTGGACACATTTCTTCAACTTCCTTTGAATAAATCATGTGAAATCTCCTTTCGAATCTCTCTTAGATTATTAATGCATAATCATCTTATACATTCTCTCATATTTGCGGTAAAAAATCCAGTAGTTTTTGATATTTTTTTGTCAAAAATTTTACCGGATTCCTTCATACACCTTATTAATGCTGTTTTGGAACGATATTTCCCTTGCCTTTGAAAATACTGTCAGCTGGAATGACACCGCGAACACAGCTGGTAGGATATACATTACTGTCTCTGCCGATTACGGTACCGGGATTCAGGACGCTGTTGCAGCCTACTTCTACACAGTCTCCCAGCATGGCACCAACCTTCTTAAGTCCTGTCTCAATATTGACGCCTTCACCTTTGATTACTACGAGAGTCTTGTCACTCTTTACATTGGAAGTGATGGAACCGGCACCCATATGTGCTTTGTAGCCCAGGATACTATCGCCGACATAATTGTAGTGAGGAACCTGCACTTTATTAAAGAGAATGACATTTTTCAGTTCTGTGGAGTTGCCTACGACTGCTCCCTTTCCTACGATGGCATTGCCTCTTACAAAAGCACAGTGACGTACCTCTGCTTCCTCATCGATGATCAGCGGACCGTTCAGACAGGCTGTAGGTGCAACTTTTGCACTTTTAGCCACCCATATATTTTCGCCTCGCTCTTCGTAGATATCCTTAGGCAGGCTCTTACCCAATTCGATGATGAAATCATGAATGTTAGGAAGCACTTCCCATGGATATTCTGCACCTTCCAAAAGGGATGATGCAATGGTCTGACTTAAATCATATAATTCTGCAATTTTTACACTCATTATTTGCCTCCGTTTACTTCTTGTAATTTGCCTCTACTGCCCTGAACTGCCCGTATAGCATGCCCTGATTATTCAGCTGCTTTACAATATTAGTCCTTCTGGTTACAAAATCATCCAGTTTGTGCATGTATTCATCGGAAGTAATCTCTCCCTGGGCTACCAGAGTAAGCCCTTTCTCCCAACTGGCCGTCAGCGCCGGATTTAAGAGCGGCTTGATCGAATTATCCACTACATCATAAATCATCTCACCCATTTGGGTCGGTGTCAATACCTGAGTTTTCTGATTTAGTGAAAGATATTCGATATTCACCAGTTTTTTCAGGATTTCTGCACGGGTCGCACTGGTACCGATTCCACTGCCCTTAATCTGGGCGCGAAGCTCTTCATCTTCTATGAATTGACCGGCATTTTCCATGGTAAGGATAATGCTTCCGGAAGTGTATCGCTTCGGCGGTGATGTCTCGCCTTCCTTTATTTCATAGCCTGACAGTAGAAGTTGTGCACCTTTTTTCAGCGTCTTTAATTGATTTAAAAGCTCTTCGTCACACTTTACTTCCTCATCCTTTGCATCGTTTGATGGAGTATCATTTTCCGCAGCTTGATTTTTGTTCGGTTCACTTCCGGGAACTGCAGCACCCTCTGTTTTTCCCTTTCTGGTAAAGGAATACACCGTAACCGGCAGATAACCTTCTTCCAGCAACACCTTAAAGTTGGCAAAGAAGCGCTCTTCTTTTATGCGTATGCAAAGTGCAATCTTCTGATACACAGCAGACGGATAAAAGATACTTAAAAATCTTCGTGCAATGACCTCATAGACCTTAGTACTGACCGGAGGCAGGGATGGCAGATTGTTCAGACCTTGACCGGTAGGAATAATGGCATAATGGTCGGTAATCTGCTTATCATTGACATATCTTGTTTTTGAAATATTTTTATAAGAACCCTGATTCAGAACATCCTGGGCAAAGCTGCTGACAGGACCATAATTCTTCAATCCTGCAATGTTCTTATAGATTTCTTTGGCTACCGCGCTGGACAATACTCTGGCATCCGTTCTGGGATAGGTAACCATCTTCTTTTCATACAGCTCCTGAACGATTCGAAGCGTCTCATCCGGACTAATCTTAAACAGCTTGGAGCATTCGTTCTGAAGTTCTGCCAGATTGTACAGAAGGGGCGGATTCTTATTTTCTTTCTTACGCTCGATGCTTTCTACAATAGGAGGCTCTACAGGCTCTTGACTCAAATAGTCAATAAGTGCCTGAGCATCTTCCTTTTGTTTAAATCCGTTTTCTTTATATAACTTTGGAGATAAAAAATACCTTGAACCTTCTACTGCTTTCCATTCACCGCTGAAAGCTTTTTCCCCCAGTTTGAAATTGCCCAATACTCTGTAAAACGGGGTTTTGACAAAGGAACGGATTTCCCGTTCTCTATTGACTATCATACCCAATACGCATGTCATGACACGGCCAACGGAAATTACGGCTCTGTCCCTTTTGAGATAATCCTTAACGTTTCTGCCATATTTCAATGTCAGCACCCTTGAAAAATTAATACCCATCAGATAATCTTCTTTTGCGCGAAGATAAGCAGCATCACTGAGAGAATCGTATTCTGACAGATCTTTTGCTTCTCTGATGCCGCGCAGGATTTCTTCCTCTGTCTGGGAATCAATCCATACACGCCTCCGCTCTTTGCCACTGACGCCTGCCATCTGCTCCACAAGGCGATAGATATATTCTCCCTCACGCCCGGAGTCAGTACAGACGTAAATGG
This sequence comes from Lachnospiraceae bacterium, assembly GCA_017465845.1. GTDB lineage: Bacteria > Bacillota > Clostridia > Lachnospirales > Lachnospiraceae > Acetatifactor. The sequence goes on from JAFTVH010000079.1 coordinate 2,757, forward strand.
TAGACACATCTGCCCTGTTCAAAAGGCCGCTGACAATGGTAAACTGCTTTTTTACACTATCTATGACTTCATATTTAAATTCCTGAGGGATGAACGGTATGGTATCGAAACTCCAACGTTTCAGCTTCTCATCATATGCCTCAGGATAACTCATTGTAACCAGATGTCCCACACACCATGTCACAATAGTGTCAGCCGATTCTATGTAACCATCCCTCGATCCGCTGTTTATTTTAAGAGCCTTGGCAAATTCCTTTGCCACGCTTGGTTTTTCTGCTATAAATAAGTTTTTTCCCACAAAATACTTCCTTCAAAATCTTACATTAATTTAAGAAGAGAGAAAGAAAAGCTTCTTTCTCTCTATAGGTATGTCATTGGATTCGACATTATTTACGGGTAATATATCCCTGAGCCTTTAAGAGTTCTGCACACAGAACTGCGCCGCCTGCAGCACCACGAACGGTATTGTGGGATAATCCTACGAACTTCCAGTCGTATACGGAATCCTCACGGATACGTCCTACGCTGACGCCCATTCCGTTCTCATAATCTACATCCAGAGTAACCTGAGGTCTGTTGTCTTCCTCCAGATACTGGATGAACTGCTTGGGAGCACTGGGAAGGTTCAGTTCCTGAGGTACACCCTTGAAGTTCACAAGCTTCTCAATCAGCTGTTCCTTAGTAGGATTCTTTCTGAATTTTACAAATACAGCTGCGGTATGACCATTCAGAACCGGTACACGGATACACTGACAAGTAATCTTAGGCCCAGCTGCAGGAACGATAACGCCGTCCTTGATCTCGCCCCAGATACGTAATGGCTCTTTCTCACTCTTCTCTTCCTCACCGCCGATGTAAGGGATGATGTTGCCTTCCATCTCAGGCCAATCCTTAAAGGTTTTACCTGCACCTGAAATTGCCTGATAGGTGGTAGCAACTACCTCGTAAGGCTCGAATTCTTTCCATGCAGTCAGCACGGGAGCATAACTCTGGATAGAACAGTTAGGCTTAACTGCGACGAAACCTCTTGTGGTACCGAGACGCTTCTTCTGGAAATCAATGACTTTCATATGATCAGGGTTGATCTCAGGCACTACCATAGGAACATCGGGAGTCCATCTGTGAGCGCTGTTGTTGGAAACAACAGGAGTCTCAGTCTTAGCGTATTCTTCCTCAATTTTCTTGATTTCTTCCTTCGTCATGTCAACTGCGCTGAATACGAAGTCTACTTTAGAAGCAACCTCTTCTACTTCATTGACATTCATAACCACGATGTTTTTCACAGCTTCCGGCATGGGTGTGGTCATTTTCCAACGATCGCCTACTGCTTCTTTGTAAGTCTTACCTGCAGAACGAGGGCTGGCTGCGATTGTAGTCACTTCAAACCAGGGATGGTTCTCAAGCAATGCGATAAATCTCTGTCCTACCATTCCGGTACCGCCAAGGATACCAACTTTCAATTTGTCACTCATAATATTCTCCTCCATCTATCCTTTGTTTCTTTTATTACGCTACTTCCAATCCTTACTCAGATACTCACGATTGATTCTGATGACATCTTTCATGGCTTCAGGACCGGGAGCACCTACTGTCAATCTCTTCTCAACACAAGTCTTCAAAGATACTGCATCATAAATATCTTCTTCAAACTTATCGCAGATTGATTGAAGTTCATCCAAACTCAATGCATCTATAGAAGTATCCTTCTCAATACAGTAAAGTACCAGTCTTCCTATGATACCGTGTGCATCTCTGAAAGGTACACCCTTATTTACCAGATAATCAGCTGCATCTGTTGCATTGGTAAAGCCATTCATAGCACTCTTGGCCATGCGTTCCTTTCTGAACTTCATGGTACGGATCATACCGGTAAATAATACGATACAGTTATGAACCGTCTCTATGGCATCAAATGCAACTTCCTTATCTTCCTGCATATCTTTATTATAAGCCAGCGGAATGCCCTTCATGGTAGTCAGCAGAGACATCAGTGCACCGTATACACGGCCTGTCTTACCTCTTACCAGTTCTGCGATATCAGGGTTCTTCTTCTGCGGCATGATGCTGCTTCCGGTAGAATACGCATCATCTATCTCCACAAACTGATATTCATTGGAGTTCCAGATAATAACTTCCTCACTGAAACGGCTCAAATGCATCATGATCGTGGACAGTGCAGAAAGGAACTCAATCAGATAGTCACGGTCTGCTACTGAATCTATACTGTTCAGCGTCGGACCATAGAATCCCATCAGAGAAGCGCTGTACTCTCTATCGAGAGGATATGTGGTACCTGCCAGAGCACCTGCACCAAGCGGGCAGTAATTCATACGCTCATAAATATCTTTCAGTCTCAGCCTGTCTCTCTTAAACATTTCAAAATAGGCACCGTAATGATGAGCCAATGTAATAGGCTGTGCTTTCTGCAAGTGAGTGAATCCGGGCATATAAGTCTCCAGATTCTCTTCCATTGTATCAAGCAGTACTGTCAGCAATTCCTTTAATAATTCATCAATTGCAAGGACCTGCTCTCTTGTGTACAGCCTCATATCAAGCGCTACCTGGTCATTGCGGCTTCTGCCGGTGTGCAGCTTCTTGCCTGCATCCCCGATCCTGTCAATCAGATTCGCCTCTACAAAGCTGTGGACATCTTCCTGTGTCTCATCAATTGCAAGCTTACCTGTTTCCACATCCTGAAGGATTCCGTTCAATCCATCAATGATTGCTTCTTTCTCTTCCTCAGTCAGAATCTTCTGCTTGGCAAGCATCGTCACATGCGCGATACTTCCCTGAATATCCTGATGGAATAATTTCTGGTCAAACCGGATAGACGCTGTGAAATCATAAACCATCTGGTCGGTGGCTTTGGTGAATCGTCCTCCCCATAACTGTGCCATAAACGTAATCTCCATTCCTCTGGCCTAATAAGGCTTTCTCAATATTTTCTGGTAAATCAAATCACAGTTCAGCCATAGCCAGCTTTTTCAAACGATACTGAAGCCGAACTGTTACGATAATAACATAATTTTTACTTTAATGCAATACAGTGAAGTGCTGAAAAATCACTTCCTATTACACATTTTCGGGCAAATTACATAATATAATATTAATTCTTGCTGCTTTGACTCACGTCCGGAAGCCCTGTTTTTAGCTTTACGCTTCCCATAAAGGTCCCGGCGGCAGAAAAGGAAGGGATTCAAGCTTTGCAGAAGAATATTTTAGAACTGAAAAATATCAGCTATTCTTACCACACGCTTCAAGGCGAAACTCCTGCGCTGAAAAACATTTCCTTCGACGTCAAAGAGGGGGAATTCGTTGCGATTGTAGGACCCAGCGGTTGTGGCAAATCAACGCTCTTGTCCATTATCGCTGATTTGATTCAGCCGGAATCAGGAACCATAGCCTTTAATAATCCTGACGGTTCCCTGCATTACCCTAAAGTAGGCTATATGCTCCAGCATGATCACCTCTTTGAATGGCGAACTGTCTACAAAAATGTAATTCTGGGATTAGAAATCAATCACCAGCTGACCAAAGAGAAACTGGATTATGTAGATCAACTGCTGATAGACTACGACCTGGACCGATTCCGGAACAGCCGTCCCAGTGAACTTTCCGGCGGTATGAAGCAGCGTGCCGCCCTGATTCGCACCCTTGCCATGGGGCCGGAGCTCCTACTGCTCGATGAACCGTTCAGCGCCCTGGATTATCAGACCAGGCTCATGGTATCTGCTGATATCTGTAAACTGATTCGAAAGACCGGCAAGACCGTCATTCTGATTACCCATGACCTGGCTGAAGCAGTCAGTCTTGCGGACAGAATCATCGTGCTTTCCAAACGACCTGCCACCGTAAAAGAAACCGTTCCTATCCACCTGACTTTGCCGGACGATTCTCCCCTGGCGGCACGACATGCGCCGGAATTTCAGGATTATTTTAGCTATCTATGGGAGGTGTTGACTGATGAAAATCACTAAACGTGAACTTTCCATGCAAGAGAATTATATCAAAATGCACCGACGTCATCATCATCTGATCACCTTTTGGCGGCTGATGATCTTCATAGGCTTTCTGTTTTTGTGGGAAATCAGTGCAGACATGGGATGGATCGACAGTTTCTTCTTCTCCAGTCCCAGCAGGGTGGTCCAATGCTTTCTTTCGCTCTGTGCGGACCGTTCTATTTTCCTGCACATCGGTATCACGTTATGGGAAACGGTGTTCAGTTTCCTGCTGGTATTCCTGATCAGCCTGGCAGTATCGACGATATTGTGGTACTCCAATAGACTCTCAGAGATTCTGGAGCCTTACCTTGTTATTTTAAACAGCCTTCCAAAATCCGCTTTAGCACCGCTCTTTATCGTATGGCTTGGAACCGGTACCACAACAATCATCGTTGCAGGTATCTCTGTAGCAATTTTCGGTTCTATAATCAGCTTCTATACAGGTTTTAAGCAAGTGGACCCTGAAAAGATCACACTGATCTATACTCTTGGCGGCAGGAAAAAAGATGCGTTCACAAAAGTCATTTTACCGGGTTCTATTCCCACGATGATCAGTACCACCAAAGTAAACATCGGTCTTGCATTAGTTGGAGTCATCATCGGTGAATTTCTGGCAGCAAGACGCGGACTGGGCTATCTGATCATCTATGGAAGTCAGGTATTCCAGCTGAATATGGTGATCACAAGTATCATTATCCTCTGTATCATTGCATTTGGCTTCTATAAGGGGATTCAATGCATAGAGCATCGGATGAGAGCGGCTTTGAAAATGTAAGAATTAAACTGCATTATCTTACTTTTAGATAAAATGGCTGACGAATCTGCCAGCCATCTCCTACATAATCCAAAACATCATAATGCAAACATCACAATGTTCTCAAGGTCTGAAATATCTCATCCATATCGATGATTAATTCACCACCATAAATTCCTACCGGTATTTTAGCATTCGCGCTAAAAATATGAGGAAAATCATCCTCTTCCCAAAAGTACTTCAGAACCCTTTCTTTCTCCAAGTCTATAAGCCAATATTCTCTTACACCTGCTTCACGATACTTTGCCAGCTTCAGTATCATATCCTTTTTCCTGGTTGATTCCGACAATACCTCAACAATAAAATCCGGTGCACCTACAATACATCTTTTAGCAATCTTCTTCGGGTCACACACAATCAGAAAATCAGGCTGTACCATCGTCTTATTGTTGTCGTCTAATTGGATATCTACCGGGGACATGAAAGGTATACAATCGCCGCGCTTTTTCCCAATATAGCTTGCTGCCTGCATGTAAAGCTTGCCGATACACAGCTGATGATATGTGCTGGGTGCCGCCATATCATAAAAAACGCCGTCAATAAGCTCCACTCTCCGTTCATCAGGTAATGCATAGTAATCATCCAGGGTGAATCCATCACAGGATGCACGATACTCTGCTGCCGGTGCTTCTAACCGGAATGGCTCCTTACCATCTGCTTTTGCATTATCATAGGAAACACTACTGTGCTTCAGCAAAGCTTTTTCCAACGATTGCAAAATAGCCTCCGTAGGATTCTTCCATTCACCGCTGAAGATTTCCTGAATCATGCAGACAGGCACTCCTGACAATTCTGCGAGATTATTGTCACTGTATCCTTTGGTTTCTTTCAAGTCCAGCATTTCTTTTACGGTCATTTATACCTCCCAAAAGCGGTTAATACTGTAATTTATGTAAATATATTACCGCATAATTTCTATTCCGTCAATAAAGCCCTTAGCACTTCAAGCTTTTTGCTTTTAAATTTTCCTCTGCTTTCACCTCGATTGGTATGATATGCATTCCTTTTTAAATCATAAAGTCTATTTTACCTTCTGATTTTGTCTCGATAAAATAGTATGGATAATCAACTGCTGTAACATATATTGTTATGAAACGAGCACATTTTACTGACGAATATCATTCAGAAATCTACACTTTTTCTGACGAAACAGAAAATTTAAAAAAGTACTTGCCAAAATTACGGATTAAGGATATAATAAATGAGTCGTGTAAGCGATTTGCTGAAATAGCTCAGTCGGTAGAGCACTTCACTCGTAATGAAGGGGTCGTGGGTTCGAGTCCCATTTTCAGCTTGTCTGGCGCCATCCGGAAGGGTGGTTTTTTTATATATGAAGGTTCACCGCCTTTTCCATAATTACTATCTTGTGTCTTTAAGCCTTCTCACGCAGCATAAGCCTCATCTCCACTCACAATTGCATAGCAGGAATTGGATGTGATTTTATGCATCAGCACATAAAATACTCTGAAGGACAGCAAACTCCGAAAGGACTTTTCTAAAGTCCTGTACGCAATTTCCTTCCATATCCTTAAGAAAATCTTTAGAAAGAATCCATGTACTATACTAAAAAACATGTTATAATATTGATTCAAATGACAGCAAAAATTGTCCGGGTATTATCCGGCAACAACCAAATAAGTAACAAAGCATTATGAATAAAGAGGTGACCATGCTCGAAAGAAAAACACCACTCGAAGCAGAATTAGAAAAAATCAAAAAACAGGAAGACCTTTATATAAAGAAGCATACAGATACGTCGAATTCCAAACTGAATCAACTTCTGGAGAATAAGGTACCGGAGAAACTACAGGAAACATTAAATGCCGCTTTTTGCAAAGCATTTTTCCTTATCTTTGAAAAAGGCACCGGTATCATTGAAAAAACTTATAAAAAAGAGAAACTGGAGACTGATTTTAAAATTAACATGTACACTGCCACCCTGAAAAGGAATCGAAAAGCGTTAAAAATTTTTTCAAAAAAAGCATCCGGGGCTGCAAATGTAAATCTGGTTTTGTGCGGGGTTTCAGGCGTTGGTCTTGGTGTTTTAGGAATTGGAATTCCCGATATTGCTCTTTTCACCGGACTCCTATTAAAGAGTCTCTATGAAATGTCACTTCATTACGGATTTAATTATGAAGATACAAAAGAAAGACAATTTATCCTGCTCTTAATCCAGGGGGCACTCTCCCATAATGAAGAGTTTCTTCAGATCGACCGGGAAATCAATCTGTATACACAGACAGGTAATTTTTCCGCTGAACCCGACATAGATTCTTGTATTACCAATACTGCTTCCTGCCTTTCCAGAGAACTCCTTTATATGAAATTTTTGCAAGGAATTCCTATTATCGGAGCTTTTGGTGGTGCTTTTGATGCAATATACATGAAACGAGTTAACAAATTTGCGGAATTAAAATACCGGAGAAGATTTTTACTTGAGCAACTGAAGAATCAATAACCTTGATATAGGTACACCATACACAAGCAGCGATAATTTGACCTTTTTTTCAAAATTATCGCTGCTGATTATTTAGTCGAAATTTACCATTCTACATATTACTATTTTTATATTGATTGCTCTCTATTCGCTTGCCAACCTCCAGATAATAATGAGGCTCATTCAAATCCAGCTCTACCTGTGTGATGTCGTTCTCTATATCAAAACAAAACATGATATTTTCTATCAAATACCACTTCTTCGTCTTTCATCACATTTTCTCATATTTAACCCCTATAATAGTTCCCTCAGTTTATCCAGAAATGCTTCTTCACCCCAGGTATTTAGCTTGAAAAATATTGCCTGACTTCCTCCTGAGGTAATTGCAGAGAGATGGATCACTCCGTCCCCTACCTGAAATAAAGTGACATTTAAGCTCACGCGATTACCGCCGGCATAGCTGTAGCGCTCAAAAACCCGAACACTGCATCTGGCATCTCCTGTACGAAAATCGCTGGAATCTTCTAACGAAGCGGACATGCTCCCATTGATGATCCCGCTTTCAATTCTATTTAGCACTTCTTGAAAGTTCCCATGTATCGTCTGTTCTAATTTAGCCATCTGTTTTCCTCCTCTTCTGTCTGTTAAGATGATTTCTTCAGTTTTCGGCGATAAGGCACATCTTTGTCAGGTGCCTCTTCGACAATTTCAAGGTACCCTGTTTTTATCATTTCATCAATACGGAATGAATACCAAACATCATTGATGCCAATCTGATATTTTCCGAATATTTTTCCGATAAGCCTCGCCTCCCAGAATGCTCCCTCTTCCGCCTCAATCTCTCTGAGAATAAAATCATCATATAGATTCGCCGGCATACTGACCAGCTTTCCATTTATCATAGCGCGCAAAGGAGCATTCTCTGTCTGTAGCGATTTCCATACAGAAGCACACTCTTTTATAAAAACAGGAGATAGTTCTCTTTGCAAGGGCACAAATCTTCCCCATTCCGCCGGAGCTATTTCACCCCATCCGGTTCTATGGATGATCTCTCCGCTATTTCTTTCCTCCCAATCCGGAAGTTTTACCACATAAACAGGTCCGTGAGCAGCCATTTTCAATATCTGACCCATAAACCAATACATTCCGCAAAGTTCGTCCGGCTGGTCACTGTACCAGATACGTATTGGTTCCAGATTTACGCTGCGTTCCCTAATTGTTTCCAGATTTTTCTTAACTGCATCCATAATTCCAGGAACAATTTCTTTAGCATGCTCTTCCGAATAAATGCTATAGAAAGAAGACAGCATCTGTTTCCTCTTCTCTCCCGGTTTATCTTCCGAAACATCCCCCATACTTAAGGCCAAAGCAAAACAAAATACATCTCCGGGATTTCCGCCAATCGGAATCGCTGATTCCCATGCAAGACGGTCTTTTTCCTTTGCTTCCTGCAGTGCTGCTTCCTTTTCTTCTTCGGTTGGCTCACTGCCATCTATCTTTTTTATAAAGACAGAAATAACGCCGCAACGATATTTCCCTTTTCCATAGCTTTGTCCTATTTTCAAGGAACCTGCCGCACTCTCATTAAATACAATTTCTATCATATAATATCGTCCTTCTCCTGACTACCATTCCTTTGATATCTCAGCCTTAGCAATATCATACGTTTTCAAAAACTCATCCAGATCATGATTATCCTTAATCAGCATAACCTCTGTAAATTTACCGGTATGTACATCTTTAAATCCAGCCACTTGCTCCCCGGTGCAGATACTTGCCCTGATAACCGGTTTCTGATTTTCCTGATCATACGACCGCTTTTTCATATTTCTATGGAACATCACATCTACCTCTACTTTATATCCCCAAAATATCTAAAATTCTGGCAATTCGACAAATTCTACCCCTTTTTCATTTGTTGCACCCACATATAGTTTATCTGAAAATTGTCCTACCGAACAATAATGACTCATTACATATTTTGCTGTATGTGGCATTTC
>JAFTVH010000080.1 GCA_017465845.1 Lachnospiraceae bacterium
AAAGCAGGCGCTTATCAATTACTCCTTATTTTACTGCATACTCCAGAATCTTCTCGCACAGCTGCTCAAAACTAATTCCAAGAACAGCTGCTTCCTGAGGAAGCAAAGAAGTAGGTGTCATGCCCGGCAGCGTATTGGCTTCCAGACAATAAATCTCTCCATCCGTACTCATCATGAAATCCATGCGGGCATAATTCTTCATGCGAAGTGCCTTGAAAACATCTTCTGCTACCTGCTGCATACGAAGCGTTTTATCTTCTGGAATCTGAGCCGGACAGGTTTCTATGGTGCTGCCTGCCTGATACTTATTTTTATAATCATAGAAGCCCTGTTTCGGTGCAATCTCAATCACGGGAAGCGCCTTGCCATCCATGACACCTACGGAAAATTCCCGTCCTCTTATGTACTGCTCGATTACCACTTCCTTGTCAAAACAAAATGCCTCTGCCTTGGCTTTTTCATATTCTTCGTCATTATTTGCAATATAGACTCCTACACTGGAACCGCCGCAGCATGCCTTGACGATGCAGGGATAGGGAACTTTGCTCTCTTCCTGCTCCCCTGCCCTTAAATGGATGCCTTCCGGGGTGGGAATCTTGTGTGACTTAAAAATATCCTTTGCAATGCTCTTATCCATTGCCATCGCAGAACTGACATAGTCTGTTCCGGTATAGGGAATGCCCATCAGTTCAAAGCATGCCTGAATCTTGCCGTCCTCACCATTGGCTCCGTGCAGCGCCATGAATACCGCGTCTGCCTGCTGACAGATGTTCAATACGTTGGGTCCAAAGAAGCTCTTGCCTCCGTCCTTTCGCATTGCTTTTACCGTCTCCAGATCAGGACTCTTCTCTGATACTGCTCCGATTTCAGCTGCCCAATCCACTTCTTTTTCAAAAATATCAGTAATGTCACCCTCATATCCCAGATATACATCCAGAATCATTGGCTTGTGACCATTTTTCTTCAGTGCCTTATAAATCATGCTACCGGAACTTAATGAAACATCTCTTTCCGTACTTGTTCCGCCGGCTAATACTACTACTTTCATACGCTTACCTCTTTTACTGCTCTATCTATTACTATGACAATCATGTTCATTGTAAACCAAATTTGCTCTGTGGTAAAGGGGCAACTGAAAAACTTTCCATAAAAAATCAAACATAAGAAAAGAGCTGCGCACTTAGTGCGACAGCCCCAGCTTTCTTTCACATAATTTTCAGTTTATAAACTACGACATGTTGGTAAGTTCATTTTACTGGAACAGCCCTTCAGGATTCACCGGCTCCCCATCCTTTGTCAATTGAAAATACAGATTCGTTCCCTCTGTGGTAAAATATTTTGTAGGAACTGCCACGCTTGCCAAAGCTTCTCCTCTATTCACATAACTGCCTTCCGTCACCTGGATATCCTTCAGTTGACCATAAGTTGCCTGGTAACCATTTCCAAGATCTAATGTCACTGCATTTCCGATTTTGGCATCCTCAAAAATCGATACAACCTTACCATCTGCACATACGTTGACTACATCTCCCTCATTGGCACTAAGCATCACTGCCGGATTATACTTGTACTGATCCAATGTAGCAAAATAGATACTGGCATCCATACTGTAATGCATCAGAACCTCACCGTTTACGGGTCTTACCAATCCCTGGGATTCAGAAAAATTCAAATTTTTAGTCACTGCCTCACCGACTGTACCCTTTGCATCAGCGGTCTCTTTACCATCTGCTTTTCCGCTGCTAAGATTGCTGTCGTCATCTGCACCCTCATCATCTTCCTCATCGTCATCATCAGCATCGCGGTCTTTCTCTTCCGGGTCACCAATATTCTCAGCAATTGCACCATCCTCCGGCAACCGGATATCGTTAAGCGTATCATCATCTGTCAATCCCGGAATCTGAACCAGCGCTGAACCTGCTGCCAAAGGATCATAATCCAGGTCATCCTCTGTCACAGGTGCATCTTCTATCTGTGGCACCTCCGCTACCTGCTTGTTTTCTTCTATCTCCTTAATCTTATCATCCACGCTGTTTTCCAACTCGCTGAAATCTACGGAATATCCGTCATCTACATTTTCATTGGAACGATTCTTCACATAAACCCCTGTCAGCGTCAATGCTCCCATCACCAAAGCAGATGACGCAATCATGATCATCCGTTCTCTCCTGATCTTGCTTTTCCTGTCTCTTCTCATGTTTTCTTCCTCCATTCCACCTGTTCGAAGCCTATTGCACCCTTATATCAGAAACAGCCCGGGAAATACCCGTGCCTTGCTTTCTTCTATGCTTATTTTTGCCGAAAACAAATGAATTATACAAAATCTGAAACAACACGTGAGAAGAGACCGATTTTCTGTATATAACTTCCCCGCAAGTGCCACCCTATGTAATAACACTTGCAGGAAACTTTGTTTTACACATTATCCATATGTACTTTTGATAATTAAGCGGTGGACTTACTTGATTCGGTTAAATATGCCCTTCAGCTCCGGCGTAAACATCCATCATCTCCTCTTCAGGGATAAGGTCATCATCAAAATGGATCATCACGTTCTGTTCTTCAAGTGTCTTCTGCAGTCTGCCGATATCCACATGGCAGATATCAACCTGCGCATCCAATGCCAGTGAACAAGCTGCGCCTGCCGCCTGTCCCGTGATTATAGCCGGTGGTATCACCCGCAACACATCCCATGCATACCCTTCTGCCGCTGCACTCCTTCCTGCTGTGATTAAATTAGGAAAACCGGATCTGACCAAAGTTCTGTACGGCACTTCATATAGATAATCACGCCTGTCGAAATCACAAATTGCTGCTATGGAATCCTCAAAATGCTTATACGCATCTTCCGTCTGCAATGTATAGTCTCCGGCAATATGTCTGGTCGTCCGAAACTGCGGCATGGTGGGAAGCGTAACTATCGTTCTCTTCCATCTGTCATCCTTTTTTATGTTTTCCAGACATTCTATATGATTTTCAATAATATACTCTGTAACATCCTCAACCGTAGTACCGCCTCTGGCTGGCTTTCCTTCCGGCTGGTTTTTACCATACAGTGTCGCTCTTCCCCCACTGTATATATTACCGTACAACTTAGACATGTCTTCTGTTTCCGCTGCCTTTTTACAGCTTTCCAATGTAACACTCTTCGGAAAATACGTATGATAATTCTGTCCCTGAATGGTAGGTACGCCTGCCCGGAATATCACATCTGCATCCCCCGTAGTGTCAATGACCATCTTGGCACCATAAAACTCACAGCCGGTCTTATTTTCAACGACAAGTCCCAGACACACATTCCCCTTCATGACAGGCGTCGTTATGACTGTATCAAAAAGCAGGTCCACGCCTTCATTCCTTACAAATTCAGTCAAAGCCAAAGTAAATATGGGTGCTGAAAATCTTGTAATATACCGGGATGTCTCACCCATGCCCGGTTCTCCATTCTTCCATGCATCCGGCAGCGTATCATAACCATATTTCACGGAAAGACGCAGCAATTCTTCTGCCATCCCCTTAATAATCTGTACTCCTCTTCCATTACACATCGGTACAAACAAATTAATAAGCCCATTCGTTGCCAGTCCTCCCAGACCGATAGTCTTTTCAATCAGAAGGGTGCGTTTTCCCATACGTTTTGCTGTGACTGCAGCCGCCACTCCTGCCACACCGCCTCCTGCCACAATTACATCATAATCTGCAACCCACGTTGCCTCTCTGCTAATTTGCATGCTTTCACTCCATTTCGCCAAAATCGATTCCTATTTGCTGATAATCATATTAGGAGAAAAACACTATACCGATCCTTTTCGGGATCATTTTTACATGCAGATGCAAGATCCACCACATGCACTCCGTCAATCTCAAAATGAACCAGTTCCTGTCCATTCGGTTCCATCCGGGAAATGGTATTGTCTCCTTCTTTGATAGGTTCCCACAGTTCACCGCCATAATGGGTATCCTGTGCAAGCAGCAGCGGCCCATATTGAAAACTGGCATAGCTTCTCCCTTGAATCTCATCAACCTTTTTCTCTACTGATATCTGCATATCCAGAATAACTTCCGTCGTTCCTGCCGGAAGTCCTACGACAAAATAATCTTCTTTCCTAATAAAAGAATCCTCTGTCTTTCCATTCACTGTACAGGAACATTCCCTGCACCAGCCTGGAATCCTGAGCTTCAGTTCCTTATCCGTACCTGTATTTTTAATGACAAAATGAACCTTTCCATAGGCCGGATAAGCAGTCGTCTGCTTCACACTGATATCTCCCGCCTGAAAATGAGAATTACTGTACAATATCGGTATCAACGTACTGCCATCATAATAATAAAGATAATCCTTCAGATAACTGAAAATGGTGAAGCCACGATACCGGCAGCACTGATATGCCGTTCTGTCAGTACGAAATATCTTCTGTCCATAGTTTCCCTGATAATAGGCAAAATCCTCTCCGTTCTTTTCGAAAGATCCCAGTAAATGGTTATATAATGTTTTCTCCACCGCATCCAGATATTTTGCCTGTGGGTCGGTATAAAAAAGAGCAAGGGACAATTCCATCCAGCCCACTGCCACGCAGGTCTCATTTGGCTTTTCTTCCGTGGGCATCAGCTGTGGTGCATTTCCGTTTTTCACCCAAACCTCTTTTACAGTTCCGTTTCCCACATTGCGGATCTGGGTATCATTGATCTGCGTCCAGTATCTTTTGGCTGCCTCCACGGCCGGAAGATTATTGTCAACCAATCCATATTGTAACACTCCCAGATATACGATCAGCATCTCAATGCCTTTCCTGGAACGCAGCTTCAGGATATCCGTAAAAGACAGGAGATTCATGTCCGATGTCTCACAGTGTGCGATCACCAGCTGCATAAATTCCAGATAACGAACTTCACCCGTTGCAAGATACGATTGACCGATTGCATATAAACAGGATATGTTCTGACTGCCATCATTAGTTGCATCAAGGATATCCCGGGCATTTTTCCCTGTAAAGCTGTCCACGATCCAGTCTGCCGCTCTCACTGCAAGATGCAGTATCTCCTGATTCCCAGTGGCCTGATACATCCTGACCAGTCCGTACACCGTAAAGAACTGGTTCCAGACAGAGAACTTCCGATATTCGCTTCCCGGGGCAAGGCCGCCCAGATATCCGTCCTCACGCTGATTTTCCCTGATACTCTGTACAACGGCCATACCTTTTAAAAGCGCACGAATGTCCCCTTCCATCTCATAGTAATGGGCACAGATATCCAGATATTTCCCGGTAAATTCCGGTTCTGCGTAGTCTTCATCATGAATCCCGATATACGTTGCAGCATGGATCTTTTCATCCATCCTGTCATAAAAAGTATTCCTTGCTTTCAAAAAGCAATCTGCCAGGATACCTCCGTCAAAATCTGCTAAATACTTCCTATTATTAGCCATAACTCTCTCCTTGCCCACTGATTGTTCATCTATAACCAACCCTCTCGAACCTGCAGACCAAAGGCCTCAGCCACCTGCTTCAAAGACGCATCATCAATCCCCGTCACACAACCGGAGGACTGGATCTTCATATAAATCTCAGCACCCTTCTCCACAGTTTCCATCAACCCAAAAGCTTCATCCAGGGTGTCACCTGCAACGGTACAGCCATGAAGAGCCCAGATCAGGATACGGTAATCCTTGAATTTTTCTGCTGATGCAAGGCCTATACCCGGGTGGCTGCTGACCATCCATGGCAGCACTGAAACACCTTCCGGGAAGATGACGATGCACTCCGTGCACATGCGCCACAGCGTCTTGGAAAACTCTTTTTCCTCCAGACTATGTACATGAGTCATTGCTATGGTATTTGTAGGATGTGCGTGCATGATCACTCTGTGCTTCGGATTACTCCTCATCCGTTCCAGATGCGCCCCAAGATGCATAACGATCTCACTGGTAAAGCTCCCACCATTTTGGTATCCCCAGAGCAGCTCTGCTTCACTCCCATCTCCTACAATCCGGATGATCCCCAGGGCATCCTCCGGATTTTTGGATATATTCTTAAAATATTTTCCCGTACCTGTCACCAGAAAATATCTTCCTACCAGTTCCGGTATAGCCACTTTGATGGGCAAGGTACGGATCACCTTATCGCATTCTATGTAAGGACTGATCTGCTCCTCGTCCAGGAGCATGCTTATATTTCCGCCATTGCGCTCATTCCAGCCCAATCTGTACATATTGTCGGTCATACTCTCCAATTCCTTCATAAAGGGTGCTGTTAAAATATCTTTCACTGCATTTTCCTCCCAAATAAAAGTTTTCTCATATAACGGCTTGCCGCAACACCGTCACGCTTCGCAATGACCGCTTCCACTTCCTTACCATCAATGGTCTCTGCAGCCTCCTGCAGCGCATCCAGCCACAGGGCACTTTCAGCCACCGCATCCCTTCCATCCTCCCGATAAGGGAACTGATCGATTACCAGATAGCCATTGTATCCTGTCCGCTTGAGCCAGTAAAAGAATTCCAGGAACTCCAGGGTGTGCACGGTTCCCACGATCATATCGTCATCCCATAAACGATAATTATCATTGATATGTATATGTTTTAACCTGTCTCCATACATCTTGCACATAGCCACAGCCTCTGCCGGGGTTTCATAACCAAGGGCTGCATGTCCGTAATCCAGTGCAACTCCCAGATTTGGCAGACCGATCTTTTCGATCATAAGCAGTGTTGCCCCTACCGTACTGATGTAAGAGTGCGTCCTTGGTTCTTTGATCTTGTATTCCAGTGTTATGGTTATCTCTGGATTGTACCTGCACAATTCCTCCACACCATCTGCAAAAAGCTGCCGCTCCTTTATGTAATCTGCAGCGAAAATATAGTCGTATCCATCCTGTCCCGGCCAGAGTGTCACAATACCACAACCGATCTCTGCAGCAAAATCAATCACCTCTTTGGCATCCCTGATTGCCTGCATACGCACATTTTCATCCGTGGAGGACAGGCTCCCCTTCCTATACAGCGGATTTGCAAAAGTATCCACTGCCAGGGAACCCACTTCAAGCTTTGTCTGCGCCAACAATTTCCTGATCTCTTCCTTTTTTTCCATCATATCCCGGGACATTACCAGATCCACAGCCTGAATATTCTTGATCGTTGTAACTCTGCTGAACAATTCTTCCAGCGAAAATGGCTTTGAATACTCTGTGCAGTATCTGTCAAAGCAATGTCCCACGTTTCCTAAAAATACGGAATATTTAAGTTTCATACAATCCTCTCCTTTTATATCTATCTTCGTGAAATATCTCTTATCTTTGCTGTCATTCTGTCTGCGATCTGCTGCACACCATAAATATTCGGATGTATCTCATCCGCGGACATAAAAGACATATCTCCGATCACATCCAAACCATTGACATACACTACATTCTTGTAGTTCAGTTCCAATACCACCCGGCAGATCAATCTTCTCCACTTCCTGGCATAGCCGTTTCCGTCGAAATCATCTCCGCAATAGTAAAAAGGTGATATGACCAGAACCTTTTTATCCCCATTCCTGCCGGCAATTTGCCTGATCGTATTTTGTACTCTGGAATGTATTTTTTCTTCCTCCCAGTCCAGCACATTGATTCCCAACTCCAGTATTGCAATATCCCAACGGCCCTTTTCTCCTTCAGAAGCAATATACTCTACCATTTCCGGTTCCATGGCGCAACTGCCTGCCATACCAAGATTTCTCACATCCATATTCAGGTTATGTCCCAAAATAGATGCCCATGTGTGGGATGCATCGATGGAATTTGAACCATGTGTGATGGAGGAACCGTAAGCTAATACTGTTTTCCCGGGGCACTGTTCCTTTTCGGGCGGCTCGATATCTCCCTCGATATCAAATATCTTAAAAAATCCTCTGTCAAAAATGACCCTGATGACCTCGCTATCCCAGTCATAACCACTTTTTTGTGTGATGGCTTTCAACCGTTCCGGATTTTTAGACTTTTCAATTACGTAGTCGTCTACTTCCGTCCTCACCTGTTTATGTACTTCATGGTCCTCCCAGCCGCCTTGGATGCCGCCTCTGTATACATGAAAGACGCCATCGCCTTCTCTGGTACACATCCGGATAACTGCCCTTTCTCCTTTTAAAACAAACCGCAGCTCTACCCCCGTACTGTTACCTGCCACCCGTTTTCCCTGAATACTATCTAAGTTCTCACAGACACAAGAGGGTACCCTCAGCCACGAAATACTGCCATCTTCATTATTTATCAATTCTCCAACATTATGTATTTCAACATTTTTGAATATCATAGTCCACTTTTCCTTTCAGGATCACTACTTAACTCTTAATCTGAACCTTAAGACCTGTCCCTTTACCAAAGTCACTGAATGCCGTTAGTTCCAATACTTCCTGCCCCTTCTGAGGTTTTACTGCGATGCGGATCTTACCCATATACATTTTCCGTTCTGCCAAAGTTACATTCTTATGATCACAGTTGTCAGAACCGGTTCCTATGATCTTCGCAGGAGCTGTTGCTGAAAAATATACATATTCAGACGCATCCGGCACAACTCTGCCTTCCCTGTCGAGACATTCGCATGTAAATAAAGCAATATCTTTTCCGTTTGCTTTACACTCATTATCAAAAGTCAGCCTCAATCTTTCAGGTTTACCGGTGGTACTTCTCTCATCTTCTGCAACAATTATTCCATTTCTGTATCCTTTGACTGCAAGACATCCCGGTGTATATGGAACCTTCCACTCTCCATGTCCATATTGCTCAATCTGCTTTTTGCCCAGACTCTCACCATTCAAAAACAGCTCCAGTTCATCGCAATTCGTATAGACAGTCACTACTACATCTTCACCCTCAAAACCGCCAAAATTCCAATGGTTTACAATATGGACCATAGGCTCTTCTGTCCAATGTGACTTATTCTGATAAAACGCACCTTTTTTCTGCAGGAACAGATCTAAAGCACCGGATTTCGAACAAACTGCAGGCCACACTGCTTCTCCTCTGTGCTCAACTGCCGCCCACTGATATCCGCCGATCACATATGGTCTCTCCATGAGATACTTCCATGTCTTTTCTCTGCCAAGGAACCAGTTATTTGTATCCGTATCTTTATCTCTTAACCTTCCGTTATCATTTGACGGATAATGCCAATCTCTTGTGGTTCCCGTCGCACAACATTCTGAGGCAAATATCACTTTGTCAGGACGCATTTCATGGACTTTATCATAAATTCCCACATTGTAATTGATCCCGATCAGGTCACATTCGTCATATATGGTTGATTCTTCCGGTGTTCTGTCCTCTGCTGCTGTAATGAATCGGGTATTGTCCAGCTTCTTTATGTACGCAGCCATTGCCTTATGCACTCGTTTGCCCACATCAGTAACATGATAGGGCTCTTCATTACTGGTGGACCAGAATATAACAGATGGTCTGTTCCGGTCACGCTTCACCAAAGCTTCCAGCTGTTCCAGTCCTTCTTTTGTGCTTTCAAACCATCTGGCCTCGTTCATTACAAGGAAACCCATTTCGTCCAGTGCATCCATAATTGCAGCTGAATTCTGATAATGACTTGTCCGAAAACCATTTGCACCCATTTCTCTGATCAGACCGATCTTATATCTTGCAATATTTTCCGGCACCGCCAATCCGGTCAGTCCAAAGTCCTGATGACAGCAGACTCCCTTGATAATTGTTTTCTTTCCATTGATCAAAAGTCCCTTGTCTACGGATATCTCCACGGTTCTGAACCCTGTCTTCGTAAAATAACAATCTATTTCCTGCCCATCCGTTTTCAGTACGGTCTTAATATCATAAAGTTCAGGTGTTTCCGGGCTCCAGAGCGCAGGATCCTCCACAATTGTCTGATATGTTATCGTTCCTTTCTCCCGCGAAGCGATACTTCCTTCTCCCAATGCATCAGCAATGCATTTTCCGCTTTTATCCAATACAAAGCTCTCAGCCACCACCTCGCAGTCCTGATAACTGTCATTTACCACAGTTGTCTGAAACTGAACCTCCCATTGCTTCTCTGATATCTTTTTATAAGGCACATATACACCCCATAAATCGATTGCAACCGGCTCTGTGATCGTAAGATGAACATCCCGGTAAATACCGCCTCCCTGATACCACCAGCCTTCAAACTCCTCCGTATTCACATAAACAGCCAACACATTTTCCTTATCATAATAGACCATATCACTGATATCCACTTCAAAAGTATTGTATGCGGAATAGTTATGATACATCAGGCAGCCGTTAAGATACACTGTGGATTTTCCGGCGATCCCGTCAAACCGAAGAAGTACTCTTTTCCCTTGGGCCTGCTCATGTTTCAGCGTAAAATGCTTACGATACCAGGCATTGTCGTAATGAAGAAACCCTAATGTATTATTCTCATACTCCTTGATATCCTGATCGATCACATAATCATGAGGAACAGAAACTCTTTCCCACCCTTCACTTCGCATCTCAACATCTGCACCGTAGGAATCGGGACGGTCAAAATACTTATATGCAGCAGGACCGATCAGTTTTCTCTCCGTCTTACTTTGTATGTAAACGGGGCCTTTATCCGATGGTCTCGGAACTGTAATATCGCCTTTATGAAATAACCAGTCTTCGTTGAAATCTATTTCGTATCGCATGATATTTTCCTTATCTAATCTAATAATAGGAGCAGACCGTTTCCGGCCCACTCCTAAGACTATCATTATTTACTCATCAATGTATCGTAAGCATCCTGATATACTGCTACAACTTCATCGATACCCATTTTCTTTAAAGTTTCACAATAATCATCCCAGTTATCTGTGATATCAGTAACACCGGTGATAAATTCTACCTGCATCTTTTTTACATATGTATCAATTTCTGACCACTTATTATCGATGACATACTGCTGTTCCTCTGTAAAAGTTAATAAATCCTCAGGGAATGGGTCTTTTTCCATATACGGATTCACATTTTCTGCAAAGCCTTCTTGTCTTGATTTATTATTTGACGGTGTATCTGTTATCAGACCAGCCAAGGCATCTGCTCTTCCCATGTTATACCATATTACTTCCTGTAGAACAAACTGATTCATCGATGCATATCCTTCCGGTACATGGAATGTATAAGTCTTTCCATCATCATTGATATCCCAATGCTCTCCTTCCATTCCATAAATGAAGCTCTGACCATACAATCCGGAGCCCTCTACCACTTCTTCGGATGCATAAGCTATATCAATCATCTGACACAATTCTTTTACATACTTAGAATCACTGTTGATGTAAAAACTAATATCAGCGAAAATATAACTGGTTCCCAAAACTTCCTGAGTAGAATCATACTCCGAAGTAAGAGGCGGAACACAGCTAATATGCCACTCTCCGTTTTCGTCTGCCTGAAAAGCACTTGCCGCATAATCAATAAAAGCAACCTTACCCGATAATTCCAGCTCCTTGATTGTGGAAGAATCCAATGTAGCAAGTTCCTGATGAATCAACCCTTGTTCATATAGGCGATTCATATATTCATAATAATACCTCATCTGGTCAGACATTCCCGCAAAATAAACCTTATCATCATCATCTACATCCCATTCGGGGTTACAGCCGGTTCCGAATGCCGCATATAACATAGGAGCCCAAGTACAATAGTAATTATTTAATTTAGGTATAAAACTTACCTCTCCGTAATACGCTTTTAAGTCTTTTAATGCCTGTTCAAATTCTTTAACGGTTGTGGGCATTTCCACCCCTGCTTCCTCTAACACAGCCGTATTTACATATGGTCTTACCGCTGTTGCTGTTACAGAATTATCTATATTAAGCAGCTGATACATCTCACCATTGGATAGAACAGATCCCTTCCCTACCATAGGATAATCCTCTATGGTCTGTACCAGATTAGGCATGATATCCAGATAATCCAGATAATTAACAAACTTCCCGCCTAAAACGCCATAGTCATATACAAGTGCATCACTTACTGACCCATGAATAACATCAGGCCAATCTCCGGCTGCCAGATATGTAGGCAACGCTTCCAGTTCGACCGCTTCCCATTCTATGGTAATGCCTGTAATTTCAGCCACCTTATTCCATACAAGCCTTTCCGTACTGCCATTTTGATTTGTATTTCCGCCTATAGTGATTCCTTTCAAGGTCACAGGGCTGTCTACCAACGGGTATAGAGATTCATCTTCCTCTGTTGTAGGTGCAGTCGCATCCTGCTGTGATTCAGAGTTCTTCTCCGTACTCTGTTGAGCCTCAGAATTTTCCGGCGACTTCTGCGTTTCTTCACTGTTTCCGCATGCGCATACAGACACCACCATGGCTGCTGCCAAAAGTAAAGACAACATTTTCTTTTTCATAATAATTTTCCTTTCTGCCACCTTTGTGGACTTTTTTATTTTTTCACCCTTTGACAGCTCCGATCATAACCCCTTTATCAAAGTACTTCTGCAAAAAAGGATATATAATCATGAGCGGCAAGGAAGCGACAACAATAGATGAGTAGCGTAACAACATTTCTCTCTCTACTATGCTAAGATCCCCTTCACTGTCAGCTGCTGCCAGCTGTGCCAGAATCAGGATTCTTCTCAAAAAAATCTGTAAGGGCTGCTTGGTATCATCTCTGATATAAATCAGTGCATTAAAATAGGAATTCCAGTGACCAACTGCAAAGTACAGAGTCATTACCCCCAAAAGTGCTTTCGACAGCGGCAGAATAATCTTTATAAAAGTCTTCATTGGCGTACATCCATCAATCTCAGCCGCTTCCTCCATATCCTTCGACATAGAACCGAAAAAGGATTTGCATATAAGACAGTTG
Source organism: Lachnospiraceae bacterium (assembly GCA_017465845.1). Classification (GTDB taxonomy): domain Bacteria; phylum Bacillota; class Clostridia; order Lachnospirales; family Lachnospiraceae; genus Acetatifactor. The sequence goes on from JAFTVH010000080.1 coordinate 12,823, forward strand.
TATGTACTAAACGCACCAAGAATCAGCAATATTCCCCTTGTATTATAAAGTCCCAACTTATTTACCACCAAAAATGTAGGGATCATACCACCGGAAAAGTACATGATGATCATGAACATCAGCAGAAATATTCCATTTCCCGGAAGCGTCTTCTTCGTCAGCGCATAGCCTGCCGGGACTGTTACCAACAGATTGATGATGGTTCCTGTCACTGTATAAAAAAGTGTGTTTGCATATCCAATCAAAATATTTTTGTCATGGAAAAACTCAATATATCCATTG
>JAFTVH010000081.1 GCA_017465845.1 Lachnospiraceae bacterium
GAAATCGGATTTCAGTTTCAGTGGAACTGGTGCTTCTTTCTCTCCGTTTTTGATCAGATTCTGCATTTGCTTCAGTTCCATGACCGCTTTATTGTAATTGGTATCGATTTCTTCTGTCTTCACGTTGATGATCAGGATGATCTTCTGTCTGTAGTTATCAAAGGCGATCACCTTATCAAACAGCATCAGATCCACATCCTTGAAGCCATCTGCATCTTCCGCATCCAGCTTTAATGTCGGCTCACTGTATTTGATATAGTCGTAGGAAAAATATCCTACCAGTCCGCCGGTGAAAGGTGGCATACCCTCCAGTCTTGGACTTTGATTCTCTTTCAGTACCTGCCTGATATATTCTCTGGGATTGCCTGTAAGCTTCTGCTTCATCAGGGCAGTGGTCAACGTCACTTCTCCATTGTAGCCTGTCAGTTCCAGCACCGGATCGTACCCCAGGAAGGAGTAGCGTCCCCATCGTTTATCCGCCTCCGCACTTTCCAGCAGATATACGTGTCTGCTTACTTTTTTCAGTCTTCTCAGCACTTCTACGGTAGTAGTGCTGTCGGCAAAGATTTCTGTGCTCACCGGAACCACACCATAGCTTCCTGTTGCTGCAAGTTCTTTTGCCTGTTCTAATGTCGGATATACTTTCATGTTGCTCTCCTTTCTGTTTTGTGACACAAAGAATTTCGCTGCGCGAAATTCTTCGCCTGCGGCGAGACTGCGAAGCAGTCATCTACCGCTCCGCCGCAGGGCGATCCTGCCCGGAGGGCTTTTTATCATGTAGAAATTTTCTACATGATAAAAACCCGTCCTTGACAGAATTAAATTATAACTCTGTCAAGGACGGGTACTATTATCTGCTATACAATACTAATTGTCATGCAATACTGATTGCTATGCAATCATATAGATTTCCCGCGGTGCCACCTTGATTCACAGCATACGCTGTGCTCTTTTCAGGATACCATCATATCCCTGGCAACTAACGTGTGCCTTACGTCGCGAAATACTCGAACTATGCTCTTTCCTCGCGCCCTCCGTGGTCCATTTAACAGTCTGCGTTCTGTCCGGTTCTCAGCATTCCGGTCTCTCTGTAAGTGCACGGTCTGTTTTTATCTCCACATCTACGGTTTTGCGTGTCACTATTTAGTTTTTATTATCATACACCTAATATATGCAGTTGTCAACACTTTTCTGCAGGAAAGTGATAACGCAATGCAGTGGTGCATCCAACATTCTATATACAATAACCTATTTCCGCCCTATCCAAATCGGCACTGCCCTCAAATTCCACATTGCTCTGCGAGTAATCCGAAATTGCCTGATAGGATGCGTAATATTTATCTGCCGAAAATATTTCATAGCCAATGTCATCAGCAAATATTTTTACCTCTCCTAAAAATGGCATTTGTCACAACCATTAAAAGTTTGCCCTGCGTAGAGATACATTCGGATCCCGTGTTCTGCCCGCCAAAGTGCCAATGACAGGATTCTTCCTGTATTTAGCAAAAGTATTTCCGCCATCAACGCTCACTGCCATACACTGTGTAAAGGTTTTGCACTGCTTGCATCGTTCGAACCACCCGATGCAGTATAAAAAAGCACTAAGGGATTATGATCATTTTCTTTTAGTCCCAATATGTTTTCTCTATCTTCTATTGCACTTCCGGAAAACATCGTGCCCATATCATCAGGGAAGAGGGCAATATCCCTCTCCTCCCAGTGAATTTTCTGAAATTACCATAGTACCTCCCCAACTCACCAAAGCCTTACTTCAAGCTTTTTCTTAGTTTTTGAATCGTTCCTGAAATTGCATCTCCCATTTGACAATATCCTGAGAAGTTTGGATGTACCCAATTTTTATGATGCTTTTCAAGCTCTTCCGAATATCTGTTTACAGTTTGATAGTCTTTCTGGAATCCATACTCAGGGTCCAGACAAAGCAACATCGGGCTGATATATACATGCTCCCGGGCAGATGCATCCCATTTATCAAGCATGGCCTTAGTTGCCCGAATAATATTAAACCGATACATCTTACTGCTGCCCGCACAGCCGATTCTTGTTCCCCAGCAATACTGCTCTGCTCCTATCACAGGAAGATTTAGTATGATATCAATATTTTCATCATACTTGTGTACAGCTGTTATAAATTTTTCTGCATAATCAATATATTCCTGTATTTTCCTGTCAGAATCTTCGTATCTTGTAAGCTGCAGATCATTTGCTCCGAGCAAAACAGAAACCGCATTCACTTCTCCTATATTATATCTCTTTATGTATTTTTCAAAATCAAACTGCCATTTTGGATTTTCATCATACAGCTTAAACTCTCCGGCTTCATAAATGTAAAGATTCCCTTCCTTACCGTAGACGAGTCCTTCCCTGAAATCAAGTTTTTCAAAGCCCTCATAGTAATAATCTCTATGGGGATATGCATTTATATTGTTTATAAAATCAATATCTCCCATGTAATTATCAACTCCCTCAGGGAACAAAAAAGGGGAAACGCCGTTTTCATCTTTATAACAATTAAAATAATTTGAATATGACCAGCCGCCTCTGCCCTCGTGGCAAAGGTTTCCGAAAAGATTCCTTGAACCCTTAAATACAATATTATGAAGGTTTGACGCAATATGTTCCATATATTTTTGATGAAAAGTCATGCTGTCTCCGACAAATATTATGTTATAGGGAAGGTCTGTTTCTCTTCTGTCATAAAGCTCTATTACCGATTGTTTTGAGGCGATACATTCTCCGTATTCATTGTATATCACAATTTCAAAGTCGAATGAATCAACTTGATGCGGGAACTCAGAGAGTCTCCAGAAAGTGCCGTGATTTTTACCATATTGGCATCTCACTTGTATATCAAATTCCTCCTTGTATGGGAGAATTATGTTTTTAAAGTAAATATTAAATTCCTGAACATTCCGTTTCAGCGGCTGGTCGATACCATCCCGAAGTACCGGAATTATTTTTGGAAGTATTATGATAATATCTCTATCCATGATGTTGCTCCTACATATTTATAAGATACTCTCCTGTTTCGTAAAACAAATTCATATATTTCTGCAATAAAGGATCGGGTATCGTTCCGTATACCATTTCAAAAGTAAATTTGCCCTGATAATTAATTTCTTTTAAATATCTAATTACTTCTTCCCAATCAGTATCCCCCAGAAAGATGTTCTGGTGAAGATCACATCTCCAAATATTATCGTGAACATGAGTGCAAGTTACAAGTGAACCCAGTTGTTTCAACGCGTCAAGATGCTTACTTCCATACGCGACTTTACCGTGACCGAAATCCCAGCATGCAGTAACAGACGGATCCCCAAATTTTTCGATCATGGCTATCTGCTCTTCCACAAATGCGGTAAATCTTGTTCTCATGCCGCATGGCCCATCTTCAAACAGATTTTCTATGGCAACACCAAGACCAACTTTTTTAGCATATTCCACGTAAGGTGCATAAAAATCATATATTTGCGTTAATGCTTTCTTATAATCCAATCCCGTATCATCCGGAATATACTTATCAGCATGGATTACAATATTCTTTGCACCGAGAATTTTGCTTGCTTCGAATGATCTCTGCATGATTTCAGAGTACAATGCAGAATCAACGTCTTTGAAATTATAGGGTGCGTGTGTCTGGTCTACCGTCAGCCCCATCTCATTTAGTTTTTCACTTGTTTCTGTCATAAAACCTTTCCAATTGTCATCTCTTAAAAATCGGGTAGGATTGAAGTCAATAAATCGGAATCCTGCATTCTTAATAATTCGGGCACAGTCTATGATATCGCGTTCCTCGGTTACTCCCCTCTGTCTTCGAAGGTATGTAATATTGGTTGATAATTCCATAATGTTCTCCTCCGGATTCATATAAGAAACAACCACTGGTTATAACTACACCAGTGGCCGCTTCTCATTGTCATAATTACATATTACTGTCCTAAAAACTCATCCAGCTGACGCTGATACTCAGCAATGATCTTGTCCTGGCCTGCATCCTTAAGCTTCTGATTAAATTCTTCCATATATTCTTCCGGATCTACAGCACCTGTGTTCAGATAATTATATTCCTGCACCACTGCATTCACATTGGCATACTCGGTTTCAACTGCGGTTCTGTTAAAGGAGAATCCAAGAGTGGGGGATTCTTTTGCACTCAGATTCATTTCTTTGGTAATTTCTGCAGTTTCTTCAGATTCACCCTCCAGCAGAAGTGCATTAAAGGTATTGCCAAACTCCCAGTTAGCACCGGGATTATACCCGCTGTCAGCTACCTTAACTACTTTTCCTTCCTCATTCAGATTATAATGCTTGCCTTCAATACCATAGCAGATCAGATTGTATACCTCTGTATTGGTATTCACCAACTTGATAAAGGCAACTGCTTCGTCAGGATATTTGGTATCCGCACCTACACTGATCAATGTTGCCAATGCCTCCGATGTGGTCATAAGCGGTTCCTGAATATGAGCTATCACAACCTCTTTCCCCCACGATGTCTGAAACCTTGCTTCATCACCGGGTTTGTAGGAAATTGAGCCTACAATATATTTTCCGGCATTCCACTCAGCAGAATCATCTCCTGCACTTAATACATCATTTCTGATGTATCCGGCCTTGTACCATTCATGTATTGTCTGTACAGCCTCCTGCCATTCCAGGACCTCTTGTCTTGGCATAACCGTATACTTGCCGTCTGTCTCTCTGGCTACCATAGAATAACCGGTAGTTTCGACCCAATTATCACTGGTAAACATAGTAACACCAAAATCGGTTCTCCAGATAAAGTAATCATCTTCATTTCCTTCCTTAACCGCTGCCAGGAAAGATTCCATATCTTCCGTACAAGTAATTTCATCCACATTCAATCCATACTTATCTGCCATTTCCTTATCTATAACCAATGCATTTTCCCTGGCAAATCCCTGTACATTAGGTGCACCATAGATACGCCCCTGATATTCAGCCGCTTCCCATGCATAATCAGGAAGTGCAGCCTTCAGTTCAGGATCGTTCTCAATATAATCGGTAATATCCAAAAGCGCCTCATTTCTTATGGCATTCGCATAACTATTGCAGTAACCGGTAAAGCAAAGATCATAATCCAGCCCTGCTGCCATATTCATCTTCATACGTTCGGCAAAGGAAGAACCCTCAATAAACTGGATATCAATTTTGGCACCGATTTCCTCCACAGCAATTTCGTTTACCTTTTCCATAACGGAAGCGATATCCTGCTGAGAATCGCCCGGTACCAGCCATGTCAGTGTAGGTACTTCCTTAGGCTCTTCATTCTTGGACTCCTCACTCTTTGCCTCCTCTTCCTTGCTCTCCTGCGCGGAAGCACCGGATTCATTCTTTTTGCTTTCCTCATTTGTTTGACCACAAGCAGCTACGGAAAGCGCCATAGCTCCTGCCAGCAGAAATGCTAAAACCTTTTTCATTCTCATCTGCTTTTTCTCCTTTCTTTGCCTGCTTACAGGCTGGTTTCATGTTTATGATAAGTAGAAATCATTTAAACATCTGTTTTAAATACACCCAGTTAACCTTTAACTGCTCCAACCGTCATTCCCTTTACAAAATATTTCTGAAAGAATGGGAAGATAACCAGCGCCGGACCTGCCACCACAATTGCCATAGCCATACGCACTGTCTCTGTAGGCACATCCATTAAATCCATGATCATGGACATGCTTAAATCTGCATGCTCTTGCAAGAAAGCAATATCCCGTAAAATTTTCTGCAGCAGGTACTGTAAGCTGTATAGCTCCGCGTTGTCAATATAAAGCATGGTAGTATACCAGCTATTCCAGTTCCCCAAAAACTTTAACAATGCCACAGTAGCAAGCACCGGTTTTGACAATGGCACTATGGAACGAAAGAATATCGTATATTCACTGGCTCCGTCCATCATCATGGATTCTGTGATTTCATAAGGTATCTCCTTGAAAAATGTTCTCATCATAAATACATGATAAGAGCCAATCAAGCCCGGAATTATGTACACCCAAATGGTATCATTCAGATGAAGATATCTTGTCTGAAGGATATAGCTAGGTACCAGACCACCACTAAACAACGCCGTAAAATAAAGATAAAAGTTCAAGTATTTCTTTCCTCTTAAATGCGGCTTTGACAGCGGATAGGCAAACATCGCTGACAGCAGTACACTTAAGAATGTCTGTGTTACCGAGAAGGTTATGGTGGTCTTATAGGCATCCAGAATTGATTTCGGATTCTTAAACACATATTTGTATGCTTCAAAACTGATGCTCCTCGGAAAAATAGCGTATCCATAGTCTATGATATCCTGTTCTGAGGAAAGTGATGCACTGACCAACATCACAAAAGGTATAGCAATCATCGAGCAAAATATAATAAATGTCAAGTTAAGGATTGTCTGCGTCACGCGGCTTTTTTTCTTCATATCTCCCCTCCTAGAACAATGCGTTGTCTGCATTAAATTTCTTCACAATATGATTCGTGGTCAATACCAGGATCAAACCAACTACCGATTGTACCAGTCCTACTGCTGCAGACCTCCCCATATCCCCCACTTCTCTCATTGCCCTGAAAATATAAGTATCAATGACATCTGTTGTTTTATAGAGCATACCGGAATCACGGGTGAGCTGATAGAAAAGCCCAAAATCTGCATTAAAAATGCCGCCGACTTTCATAATGGTCAGAATGGTGATCAAAGGCACCAGCATGGGTAACATGATACTTTTTACCACCTGGAATCTGTTGGCACCATCCACCTCTGCAGCCTCAAAGTAAGTAGAATCAATTCCCATCAATGATGCATAGTAAAGTACAGAATCCATGCCAACATGCTTCCATATGTAAGCAATAGTCAGGATAAGCGGCCACGCATCAGCCTTGGCATACCAGTCCACCGAGTTCTTACCGAACATCTCCAGAATCGTATTGACCATTCCATATCTGGGATTCAGGAATGCATATACCATATAGGATGCCACTACCCAGGATATGAAATTGGGAGTGATCATTATAGTCTGATATATCTTTGTCATTTTCCGACTTTTAATATGATATAACAGCAGCGCTACCGCAATAGCAGATACCGTTCCCAGTACAATAAAAATAAAGTTCATATACAATGTGTTCCAGGTGATTCTTGTGAAATCTGATGACTTAAAGAAGAACTTAAAATTATCAAATCCAACCCAATCACTTCCCCAGATACCTCTTCCGAATTTATAGTTTTTAAAAGCTATTACAATACCCACCATAGGAAGATAATTAAACACGAACACCAGAAGCACCGGTATCACCGCCATGGAATATGCCTGAAGTTCATTCTTTTTTAACTTTACTCTTTTTTTCTGTTTCAATTCTTTAAGCCTCCTGTTTTATACTCCGGAATTCCTTTCATGAGTGTAAGTATATCTGCTGCAGACTCCTAAAACAATAACGGATATTCATATTCCGTTCACAAATATTCCGTTTCCACTTTTTCACACTTGATGAAATTGCTTTTCCTCTATAAAATAAAATCAGGACATAAATGAGGAGGGAAATACATTGAATAAACTGATTATCATTGACGATGAATCTTATATATTAAAGCAACTCGAATCTCTTATAGACTGGCAGGAAATCGGCTTTGAAATAACAGATACCATGGAAAGCAGTGAGTATATTTTTGACTATCTGAAGACACACGATGTGGATGCCATTTTATCAGATATCAGCATGCCACACCCGGACGGGCTGGAGATAGCCAGACATTGTCAGGATCATTATCCTCATATTAAGATCGTTCTGTTAAGCGGATACCGGGATTTTACATATGCACAGGATGCTATTCGTTATGGAGTATTTCAATATGTTACCAAGCCAATTTCCTATGACAGCTTTTATGAATGTATGAAATCCCTATCCGGGCAGATTACTGCAGCCAGACGTTCAGAGAATCATTATTTTATAGGAGATACCAGACTTACCTCTTTTCAGGAGATTTTCTTTGATTTACTTTTCGGGCGTATTACAAGTGAGAAGCAGCTTGAGCACTCTATAACAACAAGTGGCTTTGATAAGGATCTGATTCATGCACCCTTTTATATCCTGACAATGCAGATCAAAACCTTTGAGATGTTTTTGAAAAAGAATCGAAAATATGATATTCACAAGCTGTATACCATGCTATGCAATCTGATTCCATACGAAACCAACGACACATGGAATCTATTGGTCCGCTATGCTCATAATACTTCTGAGATATTGCTGATCAGCAAACATGAGGAGTTGCCTGACGTTCTTGTTCAGGAACAGATTCATTCCATACGAAACAGTTTGGAGAATACTTTGGATATTCAGGTTGAAATCAGTCCGGCTAAAAGCTATCCTTCTCTTGCTCACCTGATATCAGCTCAGACCCCTCCCACTGACGTTTCTTCTGTCAAAAATTTATACCCGGAAAACCTTTCTGTTTCTACGGATGAAGTAGTAAAAAAGGTAACCGAATACATTGGGGAACACTATAGAGATGAAATCACCCTGGATGATATTGCCCGGCACACTGCTATGAGCAAAGGATATTTTTGTTCTTACTACAAAAATATTACCAGGGAAAGTTTTGTCACTACTTTAAATAACTACCGTATTGAAAAAGCAAAGGAGCTTTTACGTGACCCTGACACAAAACCTTCCAACGTAGGCAGTTTAGTAGGCTTCCACAATAATCAGCACTTTTATCGGGTATTTAAGGCTATAACAGATGATACTCCCAGTAACTATCAGACAAAGGTAACCGCACATGAATAAATCTATATTGAAAACATTATCATTTATTAAAAGGCATCATGTTAACAGCGTTTTCTATAAATATCTAAAAATGCTGTCCTGCCTTTTACTGGTTCCGTTTATATTGCTTAGCATTCTGATTTACAGCTTGTATTATAATGCTGCCAAAAAGGATATCGTTGCTGCATTACATGCCAACTTCATTCAGACTGCCAGCGTATTTGATAATATATTTTCCTCCACAAAACAGCAATATCTGTTATGCAGCGATAATTTATATATCCGCAATTACCTGGTGATGACAACCCCTGTACCGGATGCTCCCTCTGCTTCTTACGCCCATGATATTTATCAGATCAACAGTATATTAGCTTATGCCAAAAACAGCTCCGGCTACACGAACTCTATCTATATTTACAGTTTTGTCAGTGATTATGTTTACTCTACTAATGGCAGTCATTTTCTTGGAGATTTTGATGATACCAGCTGGTATGACTATCATGTAGCACATCCTGACGCAACACAATACATAACATATTCTCCGGATTCTTTCAATCAATTGAATCTCTGCTATCTTACAAAATCCGTTGGTAAAAATACAGGCATCATTGTATTTAACATAAACACGGATGCCCTGAAGGAGCTTGCTGCAGGATCCAACACTGCCCATAGCAGGACTTTGATCGAGGATTCCTTGGGAAATTGTATTTTTTCAACATCTGAAAACTCTTCAGATACAACAGAAAAGAAAGAACTGTATACTTTCAGCCAGCCAATCTACGATAACTTATATACAATCACTACGGAATATGATATATCCGTGCTGTTATCCACATCACAGCACACACTGGTGGTACTCTTCTGTCTGATCATCCTGGCAATCTGTCTCTCTGTCCTGATCGCGTTGTATATGTCTTTCCAATATTATAAATCCATATCCGGCATCATCTCAAGCATATATGCTACCAATATGAACAAACCGGACATAAACACTACGAATCAGAACGAAATTGAATTCATTACCGAAAATATACTTCATTATTCTCTATCCCATAAACAGATTGAGCAGGAGCTGGCTCAGAAAATTGCTTATCTGCAGAAGGCCCAGACTATTGCTTTGCAGACTCAGTTCACTCCTCATTTTCTGTTCAATACACTGAATCATATTAGTGTGACCCTGATGAATACTATCAGCAAAAACAATCCTGCCAGCCGCATGATAACCATTCTGGCGGATCTTTTGACCATATCCCTTGATACCAGGGAGTATATCACGGATATCCGAAGCGAGATTCAATATACCGGGAAATATATGGAACTGGAATCCATTAAGCATGACAATAATTTTGATTTGACCTGGAATATTGACAAAGCACTTTACAATTACACAACGCCAAAGCTGATTCTCCAGCCCATTCTGGAAAACAGCTTTAAGCACGGAATCAATCCCCTTCGTTCTTCCCGCAAAGGAAAAATTGAAATATCCGTACAGAAAGAGGAAGAATGTATTGTATTTTCAGTGTCAGATAATGGGGTGGGAATCAGCCAAGAAAAACTGGCAGAACTCTGTATCCAACTGCAATCGGATACCCTTCCGGAAACAAAGCATATCGGCCTATGCAATGTACACCAGCGAATACGGTTAATTTACGGCAAAGAATATGGCTGCACTGTTATCAGCACACAGCCGGGAGTCACTGTGAAAATATGCATTCCCGCCAAATTGAAAGAAGGTTAAACTGCGTTCATATCTATTTTTCCTGCCACTGTTCGATTATTTTCTGTCAGTGGCAGGCTTGACATCTGTCTAACCGATTGTCAATCATCTGCAGTTATGATATGTTATGGCAGTCGAATCCCCAGGGAATCCTCGCCCCACAGCTGATACTCAAAACCCACGACACTGTTTTCATAATCCGCACTGTGCTCATAATATCCTTTGTATTCCAGCCCTGCTTCACTGAATATATATACATAGACACTTTTTTCCCAATAATTCTCCGCATAGATAAGCGCCAGCTTTCCATCCCGATAATCTATATCATATTCCCATTCCTGCGTTGACCGCAAGGAATTCCCTACGCCAAGGCTTCCAACGATCCGATTCTGATATTCACCGTTTTCTTCCACTGTAAGGAAACATAAGTCACCGTTTTCCAGCACGATAAACAGATTATCTTCTACAAATTCTGCCACCCTACACCCTTCCTCCCCTTCATACGGCATCAGGATAAGCTGCTGCTTCTCTTCCCGATTTTCAAGAGAAAGAGACCGAAAGACCAGAGAATCTGATTCCTTAGTCAGCATCAGCAGCTGCTTTTCTTCCCGGTCCAGCTTCAGTTCCACAACATAACAGTCTTTCTCCGGCAGATCAAAAATCTTCTCCAGTTTATCATGCTGCACTTCAATACCATCTTCCTTTCTGACAAAGGGAAGAAAATAAATCCCATTTCCATGCTCTGAGTCCAGATCTGTAAAAATGCCATCTGCCACTCCATAATAAGCAAAATAAACTCCATCTTTAGCTACAGCTGCCGAAAATCGAATTTCCGGTGCTCCTCCCATGGAATTGGTTATACCGATAATATTTCCCTCATCATTTCTCGTAATAGAAATCTTCATTCGATGAGGATCCGGGATGCGAATCCGCAGATAGGTACTGAAATATTCTTCCGCATTAGTTCCCCAAATTACGCTTTCCCCAAGATGCAGCTCCACAAATAAAGGATAATATGTACAATAATAGTTTAACTGTATAATCTCTTCATGGGTCTCTCCCGGCTCAGTTCCGGATGCTACAGCTTCCACTGCTGCCTCAAAGGGAACACCTCCCAAAGCTGCAGAATCTTCCACTCCACTAACTATCAAAGTTTGATAGCCAGCTGTATAGTATGCTTCCATGACTTCAGTTGTCCGTGTATAAGACCGCTTCTTTTCTTCTTTCTGCCATGTAGCTTCATAATCTGTTTTAGATGCCGCCACACCTCCTGCATTATTTCCATCAATCGTCACGCTGGTATCCCAGTTCATTCTTCCATTCCACTGGGTCCCTATCCGAAAAGTCACACCATCCGCAGCACGTACATCTCCTTCCAGTATGTGCTGTGTGATAACAATATCGTCCTTTTCCTCATCTACCTGCCTGACAGCCATACCTAATCCTGTACACAGCAGCAGTAATATCACTCCAGCCAAACACAGACTTTTCCTCATCGTACCCTCTCTTCCCCTATCAGCTGCTGCAGTGCCTTACTGGCTCTGTCTGCCCGATAGTTGTATGCCTCCTTAACTTAAGACACCAGAGAATTACCCTGTCCATCCAGTTCCAAAGTGCTCACATCCCCAATCACTTCCCCCTTTCGAATCAGTATGGCTCTTCCCACAAAATTCTCTACTTCCTCCATCAGGTGGGTAGACAAAAGGATGGTTTCCTGTGGCTCTAAAATTCCCAGAAGCACTTTATAAAAATCTTCCCTGTTAAAGATATCATTTCCCGCAAAAGGTTCATCCATCAGGATATAATCAGCCCCCTGGCACAGCGCCAGAATCACCTCAAACTGATTTTTCTGACCTGTGGAAAATCGCTTCAAAGCCTCATACTTCGGCAGTTCGAAGAACTCCATCAGCCCTTCGTAGCGCTTCTTTCGAAAGCCCGGAAAATGCATCTCATAAAATGCTTTATGACTTTCCGGCGTCAGGTTGGGGAAAAAAGAATGCTCGCAGGTTGCAAAAGAAATCTTTTCAATATTACGATGCGTAATCTTTTCCCCGTCTATGGTAATCTCCCCTTTAAAACCAACATAATTTAAAATACATTTAAACAATGTAGATTTGCCCGCTCCGTTCTCGCCGAACACTCCCACGATCTCCCCCCGTGGGATCTGCATATTTACATTTTTTAAAGCCTGTACAATACCAAGCGGACTTTTATAATACTTGTTCAATTCTCTGATTTCCAGCATGGCAATCCTCCTTTCCCTGCCCTAAGGCAGACACTCCTTTGGTGTCACCAGAATATATACTCCGTAATAAATCAGCCACAGGCTTCCCATGCACAGAAGGGTTACCAGAATACCCACTGCAGGTGCTACAATGCAGGTCCGCATCACATACCATCTGTCCGGAAGCCGCCGTACCAGGAAGATACTTCTGCTGTCCTGGAAATAGTAGCAATAATGAAGGGCAGCAAATACCAGAAGAAATATTATCGCTATGACAAGACCATATAAATGATATCCCAGAATATCCCGAAAAGGTGCTATCTTGGCACCTACATGCACGACCCTCTGAATACCTCCGTCTACTTTTACATTAATAAAAAGGCCATGATATTCCTCATAGTAGCATGCAAGATATCTCAGGCTGTATAAAATACTTGCAATCAGCCAGACGACTATCATTCTGAACTCCCTATCATATTCATAGCCCGGCGGAAACCATTCGTTACGTTTCTCCCATTTCATAACCCCACACCCCCTTAACAGACCACAAAATACTGATAATGCACACTGCCGACAGTCCAATAAGCCACCAACTGATGGAGCGTGCTTCCAGTCCGGCCGCCAACAGGAACATACTAGAAGTCAGAAATCCCAGTAATATGCTGCATCTTTTCTGATGCCCGGCCAGCCCTATGTATCCAAAATAGACAGTTCCCATTCCCCAGGCTAACAACTGTAACAGCAGACAGATACTTTTCAGTGCATCCCACAAAGGCAGCAGCCCGTGCAGAAAAACCATTCATCTGAAATGCCATGAACAAGACCTGCGGCACCTTTTCACTACAGATTACCTGACGATAGAATAAATCAAAACCGCACACAACCAGAATCTGTGTCACGATAACTACTGCGAAACAGATAACATGATAGACACTAAAAATTGCAAAAACTGTTCTGGGCGAAACGCGAAGCCGCCAAAGCGATTCTCTGCTCTTTGCCTTTCCATGGTCACTTCCGGCCCACAATAACACTGTTGCCACTGCCGCCAAAGATGCCAGAAAGACAACCTGTATATGACTTTCTTCCACCACCATTTCCAATGAAAAAGGCAGATAATCCAATTCCTTCAATGTTTTGCCCCATCTTTCATACTCACTGCGCATCCGAGCAAGCGCCCTCCAAAGTAGTGTTACTTCCAATATGATCATCCCCGCCAGAATGAGCAGCAATTTGTAAATTGTACTTCTGACCTCAAGTGCCAGTACGGATATATATTTCTTCATTCCCATCCCCCTTTCCTTACGCTTCCTGCCACATCTCTTCCGCCAGTTTCAAAGCCTCTTCACGTTCAACTCCCATCTGCTTCATGGCCCGCAGCCAGCTTAACGTGTCCAGTTGTAAAAGTGAATGCCTGATTTCCTCTTTTTTCGCTTCATCCACTTCCACACAACTCTTAGCACCGGAGCGTGAACGAATGATTCCTTCTTCCTCCAGAAGATGATAGGCCTTCTGAATGGTGTTGGGATTCACGCCAAGAAGCACAGACAGCGCTCTTCTGGAAATCATCTCTTCTCCGCTTTGAATCGCTCCGGACACGATTCCCCGCTTTACATATCGGATGATCTGCATATAAATCGGGCTGTCATCCTCTAGTATAAAATCTTCAAATGATATCATCTGTCATCACCCCTTGCACCTCCTGATTCTGATTTTTCGCCTTTTCAAAGTGTATTACTTGGTTGATACACTTTATTTAACTGTATTATATAACTAATACACTTTTCTGTCAAGAGCATGACAAGACAAACGTAAACGGAACGATACCTACAGCGAAGCTGAAAAACGGAGAACCCAAGGAAATCATTTCCGTTCCTCAAGTTCTCCGTTTTTATAACGCTGCTACTTTTTCTTCCGTTGCCTTACACACTCCGTCAGCAGATATTCTACCTGCCCGTTAATGGACCTAAAATCCTCTTCTGCCCAGACCGCAATCTCGTCCCAGAGGCTGGGCGAGAGCCGAAGCAGCATCTGCTTCTTGGCTTTTTCCTTCTCCTTAAGGGATTTCTCTTTCTTAAGGACTTCCTGTTCCAGCTGATGGATGCGCTCCAGCCTTTCATTCAGCTGTTTCTCTTTCAAATCCAAATCGTCCTGCATTGTAATCCCCTTTCGTTTACGGATTTCTCACCTATATTTTAATAGATACTTCCGCTGTTGACAATAGGCTGTGCATCTTTATTTCCGCAAAGCACCACCAGCAGGTTGCTGACCATAGCAGCCTTTCTCTCTTCATCCAACACTACGATCTCTTCTTCGCTCAGCTCATCAATAGCCATCTTCACCATGCTTACTGCGCCTTCCACGATTTTCTTGCGGGCTGCAATGATTGCAACGGCCTGCTGTCTCTGGAGCATGGCTGCAGCGATCTCCTCAGCATAAGAAAGGTGAGTGATGCGCACTTCCAGTACTTCCAGACCGGCATCTTCTACTCTGGACTGCAGCTCTTTCGTCATGCCCTCTGCAATTTCCTGACTGCTTCCTCGGAGGGTCTTTTCCGCCTGTTCACCCTCTTCATCCATGTCATCATACGGATACAGGCGGGCAATATTTCTGATGGTCGAGTCACACTGGGTTGAAAGATAAGTCTTATAATTTTCCACCTGAAATACAGCTTTGGTAGGATCCTTTACTTTCCAGATTACGACTGCTCCGATAATGACGGGATTGCCCAGTACATCATTGACCTTCTGCCTTTCATTATTCAGAGTCAGCACTTTTGTTGATATTTTCTTACTCGTTATAGCGGCATTGACAGGTTCTTTATCGCTCAATGTCAGACCGGTACCAAGACTGATATTGGTCTTTGCAGCAGGATTCACCGCCGTGCAAAAAGGATTCACATAATAGAACCCCGGCTTCTTTATCGTTCCATAATAACTGCCGAATAAAGTCAGAACCAATGCTTCATTAGGATTCAGGACTTTGAAACCTGCGCACATTATGCACAATACTGTTATCACGAGAATACTTGCTCCCAGAAGTATTCCGCCCAGCACATATACAGAATGCGCCAAAAGGATACTGCTCCAAATCATCACCACAATATCCACAACAAATCCCACCAGTATTCCTGCAAGCGCTGCCCCTCCGCTGGCTTTTGTAATCTCTTTTTCTTCAATAATCAATCCATGCTGATTTTCTAAACGATTCACCGTTCTTCCCTCTTCCATCGTACGCTCCATTCCGCTGCACCCGCAGCTATCTGATATCATTTTGATATCATTATTATATATTATATTGATTATTCTGTCAATCTTTTTTATGCGAGCGCAAAAAGACCGCCATGCAACGCACAGCGGTCAAATCTTTTATTATCATTCGCACGTCATACAGGCTATGGTTAAACTATCACCATTATTTTACCAGACGAACAGTCTCCCTTGCAATTGCCAGTTCTTCATTAGTAGGGATGAACATTACGGTAGTTGCAGAATCAGGAGTGGTGATTACGGTATCATCTCCACGCTTATTGTTAGCTTCCTCATCAAGCTTAATTCCAAGATATCCCAGATATTCACATACCATACTTCTTACAAGAGGTCCGTTCTCGCCTACACCGGCGGTAAAGCAAATGACATCAACGCCATTCATAGCAGCGGTATAAGCACCGATATATTTTGCCACACGATAGCAGAAAGTCTTCATGGTGCGAACAGCATTCTCGTTTCCTGCAAAATATCCATCTTCCAGATCACGGAAATCGGAGGACAGGTTATCAGACAGGCCTAACACACCGGACTTCTTGTTCAGGATGTTCATAATCTCATCAATGCTCTTGTTCTCTTTATGAGCTAGGAACTCGATAATAGCGGGATCGATATCACCGGAACGGGTACCCATGATCAGACCCTCCAGAGGAGTCAGACCCATGGAAGTGTCTACACACTTACCATTCTTAACAGCAGATACACTGGCACCGTTACCCAGATGGCAAACGATAATCTTCAGATCCTCATAATTTTTACCCAGGTCCTCTGCAGCTTTCTTGGATACGAAGGAATGGCTGGTACCGTGGAAGCCGTATCTTCTAATCTTGTACTTCTGATAATATTCATAAGGAAGACCATACATATAGGCTTCTTCCGGCATTGTCTGATGGAAAGCAGTATCAAATACGGCTACCATAGGAGTGGTGGGCATCAATGTCTTACATGCATTGATACCGATCAGGTTAGCAGGATTGTGCAGAGGTGCAAGATCATTACATTCTTCAATTGCTGCCATTACTTCGTCAGTAATCACTACGGAAGCAGAGAACTTTTCTCCGCCGTGTACTACACGATGCCCTACAGCACCGATTTCATCCAGATTCTTCACTACACCGGTCTTCTCATTGGTCAGTGCTTCCAGTACCAGACGAATGGCATCTGTATGGTCAGCCATAGGGGTCACATTCTTTTCCTTCTCGCCGCCTGCCGGAGTATAGGTAATCATGCTGCCATCGATACCGATACGCTCACAGAGTCCTTTTGCAATACACTGCTCGGACTCAGAATTGATTAACTGGAACTTTAATGAAGAACTACCGCAGTTGATAACTAAAATATTCATTTTACTTTATTCACCTTTCCTATATATAAATCTTATTACAGTTCAGCCTTCAGCCAAACTTTGCTTAATCGAAATTCAACTGTGCCTGAACAGCAGTCAGCGCAACAACACCTACGATATCTTCCCAGGAGCAGCCACGGGACAGATCGTTGACAGGTCTTGCGATACCCTGGAGCATAGGGCCATATGCTTCTGCTCCACCCAGTCTCTGTACCAGCTTGTATCCGATATTACCGGCATCCAGATTAGGGAAAATCAGCACATTAGCCTTACCGTTTACAGGGCTTCCGGGAGCTTTGGA
>JAFTVH010000013.1 GCA_017465845.1 Lachnospiraceae bacterium
GATACTCAGCTTTGTGAACCTTCCGTCAGCCGTGGTACTGTTAATCTGCGTACCCATGATTCCTGTAGCCATTGCTGCGGTACAGACTTGGGCGAAGAAGCTGCTTTCCAAATACTGGGGGCAGTATACAGCACTGGGAGATACCTTCCTGGAGAATCTGCAGGGGTTGACCACCTTAAAAATTTATCAGGCTGATGGATTCAAAAATGAAGAGATGAATCGGGAAGCTGAGAAGTTTCGGCAGATTACGATGAAAGTCCTGACTATGCAGCTCAATTCCATTACCATTATGGACCTGATTGCCTATGGCGGAGCTGCACTGGGAATCATCATGGCGGTGACGCAGTATGGAAAAGGACATGTGACACTTGCCGGCTGCTTTCTCATCATCCTGCTCTCAGCAGACTTTTTCATACCTATGAGGCAACTGGGATCCTTTTTCCATATTGCCATGAACGGTATGGCGGCCAGCGATAAGATTTTCCGGCTGTTAGATTTGGAGGAGCAGACGGCTGGGGAAAAACATCAGCAGGTTACTTCAGATTGTACCATGAAATGTTCTTCCCTCAAATTTTCTTATGAACAGGACCGCGAAATCCTGCAGGATATCAACATGGAATTCCCTAAGGGCAGCTTTACTGCTATCGTAGGAGAAAGCGGCTGCGGAAAATCCACCATAGCAGCCATTCTGATGGGAAGAAATAAGGGCTATGAAGGAACAGTGACGATCGGAGGCGTAGAGCTGACAGAGATAGCTGAGGAAAGCTTGATGAACAATCTGACCTATATCAGTCACCAGAGCTATCTTTTTAAAGGGACAGTCAGAGACAATCTTTTGATGGGGAAACCATCTGCCACAGAGGAAGAATTGTGGAATGTGCTGGAGCGGACCAGGCTGGCAGATTTTCTGCGGAGTGAAAAGGGACTGGAAACTGTCCTGCTAGAGAAGGGTTCCAATCTCTCAGGCGGGCAATGCCAGCGTCTGGCCCTTGCCAGAGCGTTGCTGCATAACAGCCCGGTATATATATTTGATGAGGCCACTTCCAACATCGATGTGGAAAGTGAAAATGATATTATGCAGACCATTCATGAACTGGCCGGCGAGAAGACAGTAATTTTGATATCCCATCGACTGGCGAATGTGACATCTGCGGATAGAATCTATGTTATGGAGAAAGGATGTATCGTGGAACACGGTACACACGAGGAACTTCTTGCAGGAGAGACAGCATCCGCAGCAGATGCGGCAAAGGCAAAAGGTGTATATGCCGCACTGTGGAATGCCCAGCAGGATTTGGAGAACTATGGAAAGGAGGGGTTGCGCGCATGAAGACAAATGGATACGAGACACAAAGTAGGAATTGCCAAAAGAACAGCAGTTGTCACCAGAGGGAACGAAGCGGCTTTACCGTCATGGCGCGCCTGATCGGACTGGTCAGACCTCTTACCGGTTACATGATCCTTGCAATACTCATGGGTCTTGTAGGCAATCTCTGTGCCTCCTTTATCACGATTTTCGGCGGCTATGCCGTACTGGAGCTTCTGGAAATCCGGACAACGTTTTCAGTTACTGCACTGTTTGCCTCTGTGTGCATATTTGCACTGCTGAGAGGAATCCTGCGCTATGCGGAGCAGGCCTGCAACCACTTTATTGCCTTTAAGCTTCTGGCTCTGATTCGTGACAAAGTATTTAAGGCACTTAGAAGACTCAGTCCTGCCAAGCTGGAAGGCAAAGATAAGGGAAATCTGATATCCGTACTTACTTCTGATATTGAATTGCTGGAGGTGTTTTATGCCCACACCATTTCACCGTCTGCAATAGCTTTCCTGTTTACTGTTGTAATGTGCCTGTTTATCGGAAACTTTCACCCGGTGCTTGGGGTGTTGGCATTGGCAGCTTATGTGACGGTAGGTATCGTGATTCCTGTGGTGACGTCCAGGCTCAGCGGGGATGTGGGAATCCGTTTCCGTGGCGGAGCCGGAGAACTGAGCGGTTTTGTGCTTGACAGCCTGCGTGGGCTTTTAGAGACGATTCAGTATGGTCAGGGATTCAGACGGCTGGAAGAGATGAATGCCAGAACGGATGCGCTGTCTGAGGAGGAAAAGCGGATGAAAAGCATCTCAGGCTGCAACATGGCTGTTACTAATACGGTAATCTGGCTGTTTGACCTGGCGATGCTGTTTACGACAGCTGCTATGTATCAGCAGGGAGTTCTGGGCTTTGAAGGTGTTGTGATTTCTACCATAGCGCTGATGAGCTCTTTCGGACCGGCAGTTGCGCTGGCGAACCTGGGAAGTACCTTACAGAATACTTTTGCGGCAGGTAACAGAGTGTTGGATATTCTGGATGAAGAGCCTGTGACGGAGGATATTACAGGGAAAGAAGAGATTGCATTTACCGGTGCGGCAGTGAAGGAAGTAACCTTCTCCTATGAGAAACAGCCCTGGGGGCAACCTACTGGGAAACGAAGCGGTCAGCCCGCTGTGAGTGGTCAGTCCGCTGTGAGCGGGCAGGATGAAATCCTGTCCCAGGTATCCCTGGAAATCCCCCGTGGTTCAGTAGTCGGCATTGCAGGCCGCAGCGGCAGCGGAAAATCTACTCTCTTAAAGCTGCTGATGCGATTCTGGAAAGTTCAGCAAGGCAGCGTACAGATTTCCGGCAGGAGCATAGAAGAGGTCAATACCACCAACCTGCGGGAATTGGAAAGCCTTGTCACTCAGGAGACTCATTTGTTCCACGACAGTATCAGGAATAATCTGCGGATTGCCGGACTGGACGCTACGGATGAACAAATAGAAGCTGCCTGCAAAAAGGCGTCCGTCCATGATTTTATTATGAGTCTGCCCCAGGGCTACGATACACCGATAGGAGAACTGGGAGACACCCTTTCCGGCGGAGAAAGACAGCGGTTGGGGCTGGCCAGGGCTTTCCTTCACGATGCACCTTTTATTTTGCTGGACGAACCGACCAGTAACCTGGACAGTCTGAACGAAGCCGTGATTTTAAAATCCCTGCGGGAAGAAAAAGAAGATAGGACGGTGGTTCTGGTATCCCACCGACAGTCTACCATGCGCATTGCGGATACCGTCTATTCTGTAGAGCATGGGAGGGTGAGCTGATGGTCAGAGATATTCAAAGTAAGCGTGAGCGAGAGAAGGCTCTGGTTTCCCGGATGATAGCGCTTTATTGTAGGAAAAACCATAAATCAGCAGAAAAAACAGGCAATCTATGCCCCGAGTGTAAAACGCTTGATGAGTATGCAAAAATGCGCAGCGAGAAATGCCCCTTCATGGAAACGAAGACATTCTGTTCCAATTGTAAGGTTCATTGCTATAAGCCCGATATGCGTCAAAAAATTCAGGCAGTTATGCGTTTCTCGGGACCCAGGATGATATTTTACCATCCGGTGACAGCTGTGCGCCATGTGATTGAGACAAAGAAAGAGAAGAAAAGATTGGAGAAGGAACATGAATATTAAGAAGATATTATATGTTATACTGGGATGCATTGGTCTGGGAATCGGAGCTGTGGGAGCAGTGCTTCCCCTTCTGCCTGCATTTCCCTTCCTACTGCTGGCGGCGTTCTGTTTTGCCAAGAGTTCGGAAAAATTGCACAACTGGTTTATTAATACGAAGCTTTATAAAGATAATCTGGAAAGCTACGTGGAAGGAAAAGGCATGACCTGGAAGACCAAAATCCGCATTATGGTTACAGTGACTATTTTGATGTCCGTTGGGTTTATTATGATGAATCAGGTAACGGTGGGGCGTATTGTACTGGCTTGCGTGTGGGTATTCCATATTATTTATTTTGCATTAGGAGTAAAGACAATTCGGGCGGAAGAATAGCAACTTATCTGACTTTAAACTTCGAAGGGGAATGCCCGATAACCTTTTTAAAGCACTTGGAAAAGTGCTTGATATCCGGCATTCCCACTTTTTCCGCTATTTCGCCGATAGAGAGCGTGGAAGACTGCAGAAGTACGATTGCCATATGCATTTTGTAATTCAGGACATACTGATGCAGGGTAAGGCCGGTGTACTTCAGGAACAATGAGCTGAGATAATTTTCATGATAATTGAATTTTTCTGCAATTTCCCTGTTTGTAAGGGGCAGATGATAGTGGCTGTGGATATACTGTAGTATTTCATCAGCCATTTTTCTATTAATGCCCCGGTCGCGGCTGGTTGCCAGTCGGGCAGTCTGAATCAGGATATCTTTTAATAAGGTGCTGCACCGTACATCGTAATACAGATTGTGGTTTACGAATTCCTCGGCAATCTCGATAAATTTTTCCTCGAAAGAAAAGGCATTTTCAATATGCAGGCATCTGGAAAACAAACCGTCGCTGTCACATATTTGTTTTTCAAGAATATTTTCCGGCTGAAATCCGGTGTGCGATACAGGCGGTATGGGAGTACTCAGATGGATATGATCCTGATAGAAGTCAAAATTACAGCCGGAAAATACAGGGATGTCCTCCTCAAAACGATAGAGGTAAGGAGTCCCGGCGGGCAGATATATTAATGTTCCGGCGGTAAAAGGGTATGATTCACCGGAAGCTTCCAGCAAACCATTGCCGCTGTGACAATAGAAGATTCTGTGATCGACTGCCTGCAGGAGTCCCTGCAATATAGTCCTTTCGTTGGTTCTGGCAAAGCGTACATATGGATTCCAGTTCTGCATATTTGTCCTCATACTTTCTTGCGGAAATCTTTGTTTTATACGAATTCATCTTTAATTTGTAAGTTGATGATACCACAGATAAGTCATAAAATAAAGAGAAAATTATTGATGGAGGACAAGGACATGATTGAACGTAAAAAGGAAAGAACAGCAAGAATCGGCATTTTTGCGGTAGCACATGCTACATACTGGGATCAATTCCCGGGGCTTGAGGGTAATATTATGGGATTCCATACTGATTTCTGCAAAATGGTAGAAAATCAGGAAGTGGAAGTGGTAGATTTCGGCATGGTGGACAGCAGTGAGAAAGCATACGATGCAGTGGACCGTATTTTAGCTGCAAAAGTAGATGTGCTGTTCTGTAACATGGTAACTTATGCCACATCTTCCGTTTTTGCACCGATCATCAGGGAAGTAAATAAGCCTATCGTGCTGGTGGCGCTGCAGCCGAGAAAGGGGCTGGATTATACACAGGCAAATACTTTCATGCAGCTGGAGAATGACAATATCTGTTCTGTACCGGAATTTACAGGTGTGGCAATCCGCATGGGCAAGAAGGTGGATGACGTGATCATCGGCCATCTGTATGGGGATGAAGAAGCCATGGGAGAAGTTGCCAAGTGGTGTGATATTGCAAAGGTACTTCATGATCTGCGCGGCGCCCGCATGGGACTGATGGGACATGTACTGGAAGCAATGTATGACATGCATGCGGATCCGACTGCAGTTTCCAATGCGTTTGGTGTACATGTGCCTCTGTTGGAGATTGATGATGTAGTGAGACTTTACGATACCGTTACAGAAGAAGAAATCGCGGTCAAAGAGAAGCACATCCTGGAAGAGTTCGACACACCGGTACCTGTTTCAGACCCTGTTACCATGAAGCTGACAGATGCAGACCTGCGCCAGGCAGCACATACCGCGGTGGCTTTAGACAAGCTGGTAGAAAAATATAATCTGACCGGTCTGGCATATTACTATGAAGGCAGCCCGGACAGCATCCAGCGCAAGGTGGCAACCTCCTTCATTGTAGGAAACTCCATCTTAAATGCCCAGGGCGTGCCTATGTGTGGGGAATTCGATATCAAGACATGTATCGCTATGTTGATTATGGACCGTCTGAATATCGGCGGAAGCTTTGCAGAATTCCATCCCTTTGACTTTGATGAGGACTTTATTCTGGTGGGACATGACGGACCTCATCATATCAAGATCGCAGACGGTAAGCCGGTACTCAGAAGTCTTACCAAGTATCACGGTAAGCCTGGACAGGGGGCATCTGTGGAATTTAAGATCAAAGAGGGTCCCATCACCATGCTTGGTATCACACAGAATGCATCCGGAGGATTCAAGTTTGTCATCGGTGAAGGCTACTCCAAGGAAGGCCCGATTCCGCCTACAGGCAATACCAATACCCGTGGATTCTTTGAACCCACTACAAAGGAATTTATCAAAAAGTGGGTAATGGAAGGACCGACGCATCACTATGCGCTGGGAATCGGCCATCATGCGGATACGATTAAGAAGATCGGTGATATACTGGGAATTGAGTCAGTGATTGTGAGGTAAGCATATGGATAAAAAAATACGGCAGGAAGATCCGGCTGCAGCAGATGATTATCGGCAGCGCTATGTAGATGGAATTGCAGCATATGTCAGACAGATGAATGAAGAATGTAAAAATGAGCGCAGAAGGTTTATGCCTCCGGAAGAGCTGGTGAAAAATCCTGAGTTTTATCGGGAAAAATTTAAGGAAATGCTTGGATTGAATCGATTTGCAAAAAACGCATCCAAACCTGTGGAAATGACCTTTGTGGGAAGTGATGAACTCTGTAGGATTTACCGGCTGAGTGTATATATCACGGATGAAATTCCTTTTTATTCGATGTTGTTGATACCTCATAATGTCAAGGAAACCATGCCGCTTGTGATCGCGCAGCATGGGGGCGGCGGAACACCTGAGCTGTGCTGCGACATGAACGGTCAGAACAATTACAATCATATGGCTCAGAGGGCTATGGCACGAGGCACGGCGATACTGGCCCCCCAGCTGCTGCTATGGAGCTTGACTGAGATTGCTACCATACGTGCCCATAATGTACCTTACGACAGAAATAAAGCAGATATAGATATGAAGCGGTTCGGCAGCAGTATCACTGCACTGGAGATCAGCGGCATTATGAAAACACTGGATTATGTTTGCGGAATGAAGGAAATTGATGATGACAAAATCGGCATGATCGGTCTTTCCTACGGCGGATATTTTACACTTCATACTATGGCGGCAGACACCAGAATCAAAGCAGGGTATTGTGCGGGTGCATTTAATGACCGTGATGTGTACAATTGGGCCGACTGGTCTTATAAAGGCTCGGCACTTGCCTTTCAGGATGCGGAGGTGGCAGCACTTTGTGCCCCGCGTAAGCTGTATGTACAGGTTGGCAAGGAGGATCAGGTATTTGATTATACCAGCGCGATCCGAGAGGCAGAGCGTATCAGAGATTATTTTAATGCTTTCGGTGCGGCAGATAATTTTAAACTTGATCTCTGGGATGGAGGTCATACGATTTCAGAGCATGATGAAGGATATGAGTTTCTGTTTTCAGAATTGAATCAATAAAAAGGATTTTCTTTTATAAAAAGTTTGCTATTCTTCCCGTTCTCTGCTATATTGTATCTGTAAAAAAGGTAAATTAAGCTACAGCTACAATATAGAAAAGAGGACGTTATTATGAACAAATTATCACCATCAATCCTTTCCGCAGATTTCTGGAAGCTGGGAGAACAGATCGACCAGGTGCAGAAAGGCGGTGCCCAGTACCTTCATATTGATGTAATGGACGGCATGTTCGTTCCATCCATATCATTCGGAATGCCGTTAATCGCTGCCATCCGGAAGTCTACGGACATCTTTTTCGATGTACACCTGATGATCGAACAGCCGGAGCGCTACATCAAAGAGTTCGCAGAAAGCGGAGCAGATTTAATTAACTTTCATTTAGAAGCTACCGAAGATGTGGAAGGTACCATTAAAGCTATTCGCTCCTTTGGCAAGAAAGTGGGCATCACCATCAAGCCTAAGACCCCCGCAGAGGCAGTGGCTCCTTATCTTGATAAGGTAGATCTGGTGCTGATCATGACGGTAGAGCCCGGTTTCGGCGGACAGAAGCTGATCCCTGAATGTGTGGACAAAATTACAGCTATCCGCAAAATGATTACTGAAAAGGGACTTGACGTGGAAGTGGAGGCAGATGGCGGCGTTAACATCGACAATGTAGAGGATATTGTGGCTGCCGGAGCCAATGTCATCGTAGCCGGATCGGCAGTATTTAAAAATGATATAGAAGCTAATGTGAAAGCATTTCTGCAGAAAATGCAGTAAGCATAATAGGCTCAGGATTCCGAAGGCTTAGTAAAAAGAAACAATTGACAGGAAAGTGCCTTTTGTGTTACTCTAATCGTAGTGAAGACATCCGATTAAAAAGCGGATGAAAGAAAGCGGTAGTGCGAGTTTATGTCCCGTCTTCTGTTTTGAACGGAAGGCGGGCTTTTGGCTTATGCAGACAGTGCCGTTCAGTGCGGAATAAAAGATGCACTGAAACTGAATGTGCATCATGCTTTCAGGAAGGAGACAGAGAATGAATAAAGGTAAGTATTATATTACCACAGCTATAGCCTATACCTCCGGCAAGCCTCACATCGGCAATAATTATGAGATCGTGCTTGCGGACAGTATTGCAAGATTTAAGAGAAAGGAAGGCTATGACGTATTTTTCCAGACCGGTACAGATGAGCACGGTCAGAAGATCGAGTTGAAGGCTCAGGATGCCGGAATCGGCTGTCAGGAATTTGTAGATCAGGTAGCCGGCGTGATCAAAGGATTATGTGATCAGCTGAATATTTCTTATGATAAATTTATCCGTACTACAGACGACTATCATGAGAAGCAGGTACAGAAGATATTCAAGCGCCTGTATGAGCAGGGCGATATTTATAAGGGAGCATACGAAGGTCTGTATTGTACTCCTTGTGAGTCTTTCTGGACAGAGTCTCAGCTGGTGGATGGCAAGTGTCCCGACTGCGGACGTGAAGTGAAGCCTGCCAAGGAGGAAGCTTATTTCTTCCGTATGAGCAAGTATGCAGACAAGCTGATCAAGCATATTAATGAGCATCCGGAGTTTATCCAGCCGGTGTCCCGTAAGAATGAAATGATGAACAATTTCCTGTTGCCGGGACTGCAGGATCTGTGTGTATCCAGAACCTCCTTTAAGTGGGGTATCCCGGTAGATTTTGATGACAGGCATGTAGTTTATGTATGGCTGGATGCGCTGACCAACTATATCACCGGAATTGGTTATGATGCTGACGGCAACAGTTCTGATCAGTACAAGAAGCTGTGGCCTGCAGACCTGCATCTGATCGGTAAGGATATCATACGTTTCCATACCATTTACTGGCCTATCTTCCTGATGGCACTGGGTGAGCCGCTGCCCAAGCAGGTATTCGGACATCCCTGGCTGTTACAGGGCGATGGCAAAATGAGTAAATCCAAGGGCAACGTAATCTATGCTGACGATCTGGTTGATTTCTTCGGCGTAGATGCAGTGCGTTATTTCGTGCTTCACGAGATGCCTTTTGAAAATGACGGAACCATTACCTGGGAGCTGATGGTGGAGAGACTTAATTCCGATCTGGCCAACACCCTGGGCAACCTGGTGAACAGAACTATTTCCATGAGCAATAAATACTTCGGCGGTGTGGTAAGCAATAAGGGCGTGACCTTATCTGAAAATGATGCAGCCATCGATGCCGATATGGAGAAGACAGTAACAGCAGCTTATGGTAAAGTAGTAGCCAAGATGGCTGATCTGCGTGTCGCAGATGCCCTAACAGAGATCTTTGCCGTATTCAAACGCTGCAACAAATATATTGACGAGACCGAGCCATGGGTACTGGCTAAGGATGAAGCCAAGGCAGACCGCCTGGCTACTGTAATGTATCATTTGGTAGAGGGTATCAATATGGGAGCTTCCCTCCTGGCACCTTTCATGCCGGAGACCGCAGAGAAAATTGCTGCACAGCTGAACACCTCTTTGAGAGAGTTCGACACTCTGGAGCAGTTCGGTCTGTATCCTGATGGAAATCATGTGACAGACAAGCCTCAGATTCTCTTTGCACGTCTTGATATGAAGGAAGTGGTGGAGAAAGCAGAAGCTATGTTCGCTGCCAGAAGAGCAGAGGCAGAAGCAGGACAGACTAATGAAGCAGAAGGGCAGAACGCAGCTGATGATGCGAAGGAAGATGTCATCGACATTGAGCCCAAGGATGAAATCACCTACGATGATTTCGCCAAAATGCAGTTCCAGGTAGGTGAAATCATTGCCTGTGAGGCGGTGCCCAAGTCCAAGAAGCTTTTATGCAGCCAGGTGCGTGTGGGCAGTCAGGTGAAGCAGATCGTATCCGGAATCAAGGCACACTATACTCCTGAGGAGATGGTGGGTAAGAAGGTAATGCTTCTGGTGAACTTGAAACCTGCCAAGCTTGCAGGCGTTATGTCTGAAGGCATGCTTCTGTGTGCAGAAGACGCAGAGGGTAATCTGGCACTGATGACACCGGAAAAGGCAATGCCTGCCGGAGCAGAAATCTGCTAAAGAAGCATATCATTGGGGGAAGCTTATGAAAAAGGAAGAATTCTTTTTCGAATCGCGGGATAATCAGTCAAGGATCCATGCGGTACGCTATACGCCGGATGACGGTAACGTCATTGGTGTGGTGCAGATCATTCATGGTATGGCTGAATATGTGGAGCGTTATGAAGAGTTTGCACAGTTTCTGACGGATAAAGGATTTGTTGTCACCGGGGAGGATCATCTGGGACATGGTGGTTCTATCGGTGAGAATGGCAGAGGTTATTTCTGCGAACAGGATCCTGCCACGGTAGTGGTGCGGGATGCTCACAGACTGAAGAAACTGACACAGCAGATATATCCGTCTGTTCCCTACATTATTTTGGGACACAGTATGGGCTCCTTTATATTAAGAAACTATCTGTATCGGTACGGTACCGGAATATCCGGAGCAGTCATCATGGGAACGGGGATGCAGCCCGGTCCCATGCTAATGGCCGCTAAGGCTTTTGCTTCCATAAATAAAACGATTTTTGGAAGCAGGCATGTAAGCAGATTTCTGGACAGACTTGCTTTTGGCAGTTACAATAAACGCTTTGCACCGGCGAGGACAGATAAGGACTGGCTCAGCAGAGATACTGCCGTTGTGGACCGTTACATTGAGGATCCCAAGTGTGGATTCATCTTTACGGTAAATGGTTTTCAGACGCTGTTCGAGTTGATCCATCGCTGCCAGAAGCCGGAGAATCTTCAGAAGATACCCGAAGGACTGCCTGTGCTGATCGTTTCCGGAGAAGAGGATCCTGTGGGAGCATATGGGGAAGGTGTCAGGAAAACGGCACAAGCCATGGAAAAAGCCGGGATGAAGCGTCTGATGGTCAGACTTTATCCTGCGTATCGGCACGAGCTGTTGAATGAACTTGAGCGCATTACAGTTATGGAGGAAATCTATGACTGGATCAATGCAAATGTGATGAGAAAATTTTTTTGAAAGGAATGAATGGAAATGGGTGGAATTTTTAACTTGGACAGCCCTCTGATGCAGTTTCTGGGAAAGGTGGCAGATCTGATGTGGCTGAATATTCTGGCAATGATCTGCTGTATTCCGATTTTCACCGCAGGCGCGTCCCTGACTGCGCTGCATTACATGTCACTGAAAATTGTAAGAGGTGAGGAATGTTACATAACAAGAGGCTTCTTTAAGTCTTTCAAACAGAATTTTAAGCAGGCTACAATTATATGGCTGATTCTCCTGCTCGCAATCCTGATTATGGTCGGTGATATTTATATCATGAAACATTCAGGACTTGAGTTCCATATTGTTCTCAAGGTCATTATCGGTGTTGTGGCATTTCTTATTATTTTTGCGGCTATGTTTGTATTTCCTGTGCTGGCAAAATTCGACAATACCATTAAGAACACAGTCAAGAATGCATTTATTATGAGTATTCTGCAGTTTCCTAAGACAATACTGATGATTATTTTGTGGGTGGTTCCTCCTGTAGTGGCCATTCTGTTTCCTCAGGTATTCCCGGTATGTTTCCTGTTCGGGTTATCGCTTCCCGCTTTCGTGTCTGCGCTGCTTTATAACAAGTTCTTCCAGAAGTTGGAAGACAGGGTACTGGAAGAAACTGCCCCGGCTGAAGAAGAGGTAATAGATGGGGAAGAGGATGAAAGAATCTTCAAGGATGAGCTGGATGAAGCACTGGTAGGGAAGCAAATAGAACAGAAGTAACACTGCTTTGTACAAAATGTTGAGGTTTGTCCGATTGTTTTGTTGAAATTGTCTATACCAAAAAAAATGTTTGAAGAATGTAAGCAATTCCCACAATCAGAACAAAAATCTTTGTGGAATAGTGGTATGGCATAATTTTTAAATATCCGATATACTAAGTTCAGATTCAAACGATAGAAATCGTCGAGGAAAAGTATTATTGTTATTATGAAAGGAGTCATTTAATTATGGCAAGTTTATCTTTAAAGAATGTCTGCAAAGTATACCCTAACGGATTTGAAGCTGTTAAAGACTTCAACCTGGAAATCGCAGACAAAGAATTCATTATTTTCGTAGGTCCTTCAGGATGTGGTAAGTCCACAACCCTTCGTATGATCGCAGGTCTGGAAGATATCTCTTCCGGTGAACTGAAGATCGGTGACAAGGTAGTTAACGATGTAGAGCCTAAGGATAGAGATATCGCAATGGTATTCCAGAACTACGCTCTGTATCCTCATATGTCTGTATATGACAACATGGCTTTCGGTCTGAAGTTAAGAAA
>JAFTVH010000014.1 GCA_017465845.1 Lachnospiraceae bacterium
CTTTCATACGTTCCTCCTTCATCCCTTCTGCATATATCTGCTCTTTATTTCATTCAAATATAAGCATTTTTTCATAAATCACAGATATCTTTAGTTGCTTTATACACAAGATTATAGTATATTATTTTCAGAACAAAATAGATATTGTTGCTTAATTTAAGCATTATCTTGTCTATACAATTTCGCATATTATAAGCATAATCTTGTCATATTCAAAAGTGAGGAAAGCCATATGTTTGAAAAAATACATTTTCAAAAAGAAATTCTGAAAAATATCACGAATCTCCGGAAGGTAAATGATGTGATTGTAGAAAATCCTTCTCCGGAAGCCTCTACACGCTTTTTGCATGAGTACAATATGTTTAAAAACTGTACCTACTGCGTGGATGGAGAGTCCATGACAGTTCCGGCAAGAATCATTTCCGACTATGCCGGCTCCCATTTACTCTATGTCCTTTCCTTTTCTTTGATACGTGCCAGCAGCCTGTACTTTACCAGAAGGTAGGACGCAGATGCTTTTGTGCTGATCTATACTTATGACGGAACTGGATATGTGGAATATGAAGGACACACCTATTATCTCAGACCAGGCGACGGAATTCTGATCGACTGCCGCCGCCCGCACTATTACAGGAGCGAGACCAATCTCTGGGAGCATTGTGTGCTCCATTTTTCAGGCGAACGCGTTCCGCATCTTTACAGTAAATTCATGGAAAGCCAGAATGCGTCTTTTCACGAAGAAAAGAACAGTCATTTCCATAAAGAATTGGAAAAACTCATCCTGATCTATGACTCGGTTCTTCCTTATTGGGAGGATCAGGTTTCCGCTCAGCTGGAAACTCTGCTCATTCATATTCTTACAAATACGGATCATTACCTGGAAATGGTCCGATCCATGCCGGAAAAATTAAAATATCTGATCAAGTATATGGAAAGCAATTACGACCAGTCATTATCTATGGATTATCTCGCGGAATTTACCGGATTCAGTAAATACTATCTGGCGCATCTGTTCAAAAAGCATCTGGACATGTCGCCAAATGAATACCTGATCCAGCTTAGAATACGGGAAGCCCAGCGTTTGTTGAAGGACTCGGACTTCCCTGCTAACCAGATCTGCAGAATGGTGGGAATTGAAGATGAAAACTATTTTTATCGGTTATTTAAGAAAAAAAGCGGGCTGACTCCTAACCAATATAGAAAAGAAAATACCCATACGCATTTCTAAAGAACCCTCATCTGGCACTGCATGCTCGGACAAACCGATTCTCTCCTCATTTTGCTGCTACTATGAAAAGACGCAGGCTGTGCATAATCTTTCCAGGTATCGTGGTTCATAATAATCTTTCCCGTGGTGTAACTTTTACGCTTTTCGTAAAAGTTCAGATTCTGTTTCACACAAGATTTGAACCAGTACTTTATAATCCAGATATTGAATGCCATACTCACCTTCGTGGATTCTATTCGCGAGCTTACTGTTATAATAAATGTTCATTGCCTCTTCAAGAGATCTCTTTTCTTTTTCCGCAAGGTAAAAGATGATTCGTTCTTCAAGGTTCTCCTGATATACTTTTTCCAATATATCCCCATTCACTGTTTACACCTCCTGAAATGACTTATATTTCAGCAGCTTTTCTCCTGGCCCAACGTTCAGCCTGTTCACGAACTGATGTCACATAAAACCCTTTACCGAAATCCAGCGGACGGTATGAATGATTAACATCCGGTTTATCAACTGTAAGAATCGAACCGTGATAAACAATCATACATTCACCCCCCTGATCCCAAGATATTCTTTAATATCTTCAACGATATAATCAGTCCCCTGAGTATGAAGAATATCATAATGAGGAACCAGATAATTATCTATACAACCGGTTTTCTGCAACATCTTATAAACATCAGATGGTACTTTACACCATTGATTTGCACAGGCATGAATCATATAAATAACAAATGAAAAAGAATCTCTGTTCATCTAAAACACCTCTATCAGACTTTGTCAGGCGTCACTGAAATTCAAACTGTACCGTTATCGTACCACGAAAAAACAACCCTTTCAATGTATTCTTTAAATAAGGTAAAAATCCCCGAAGATTTGTATCTTCGGGGAAATACCTGCCAGATCGTCCTTGTTACAAACCATTACTCTAATGTAAGCAGAAGTGCCATCTTGAAACGCTTCCTGGCTTTTACAGAATGCAGACCCGCCTTTGCAAACCGGAAGTTCTCACCTGCCTTGATGGGGTGATCCTTCCCTTCGTAGCCGATCACGCCTTCACCCTCCAGGGCAAAAATGAGCGCTTCGCCGGGAGCAGCATGTTCCGAAAGGCCAGTACCTTCATCAAATGCCATGACCACAAACTTCATCTTGTCGCTTTGAACTACATCCATGTTAACGATCTTACCTTCCTGGTAAGGCACAAGCTCCGCCAATTTAAATACTTCTCCTGTCTTTATTGCTTCATTCATGATATCATTCCTCCTTATTGAAATTTCAGTATAAACTGTATCTTCCGTTGTTCTCATTCCCATCGGGCAGTTTGGCAGGCAATCACCGAAGCCGTTTTTCGTGTATAATGTGAATTATCTGAAACAGCGAAGCTGCTTCGGGGACTTCTCAAAACGAAAGGCGCAAGATGAGTGTATTGGATCATGATCACAACAATGCGACGGGTACGATACTTCGTACCTTTTTCCCCTTATGAAGGACTTCACTCACCACTACATCTACCTGAAATGCCTCCATAATGTTCTTTTCTGTCAATACTTCCTGCGTATCTCCGAAAGATTAGTTTCACAGGATAACAGGTCTCGCCCCGGGCTGTTTCCTGAGCCAGCCGGATCGTCTCTTCATTACTGGGATCGGACAGTATGACA
>JAFTVH010000082.1 GCA_017465845.1 Lachnospiraceae bacterium
AGTAGGCATAATCCATGGTATATTTACATACCATATAATTTTAATCTTTCCTGCGCCATCGATTTTGGCTGCATCTAAAAGTTCTGATGGAACTCCCGCCAACCCGGCAATATAAATAATAGCGCTAAATCCAAGTGACTGCCATTCACCGCTCCAAACATAAATATCAGCAAAATATTCTGGAATTGTCATAAAATCTTGACTCTCCCCACCCAAAGCTTTAATAATTAGATTAAAGATTCCTGTTTCATCCTTAAAAAACAACGAAATCATGGAACACACTACTACTGTCGATAAGAAATAGGGCATATAACTAATCATCTGCACGGTCTTTTTAAATTTTTGATTGCGCAATTCATTCAACAGCAATGCAAATATAATGGGGCAGGGAAATGTTGCCAAATTATACACACCTATTATTAATGTATTTTTAATTAGCATGCGAAAATTGGGCTGTTTCACAAACTTTAGGAAATACTCAATGCCCACCCAATCACTTCCCCAAATTCCTTTTTTGGGTGAAAAATTCCGAAAGGCAATCTGAACACCATACATTGGTTTATAATTAAAAAGAAACAGATATATAACTGCAGGAAGCAAAAGAATAAAGAGCTGCCAATTCCTTTTCCAGAGTTTTTTCATTGATAACCGCTTTACTTTAGCCCCCCATTTTTGTTCTCTAGAACACTTATATTCTCTCTGTTTGATTTGCATATTTTGTCTCCTTTCTTAAACAGAAAAGGCTACCGCATAATATCCTTGTACATTATTATGCGATAGCCATAAGCAAAAGATGCTACTGCTGCATGCTATAAATCTGCTTATAAATATCTAACAAGTCTTTGATTCCTAATGCTTCTAACTCCTCTACGAACTTATCTGTTTCAGAAAGAGAACGTTCTCCGGTAATAAACAATGCAACCTGTTCTCTTACATACGGTGCAATTACAGTTTCCAAATCAGCCATCTTTACTGATGTAGCATCATCTAAATAATAAATGACAGGGAACGTTTCTGTCTGATAAGGCATCAGATTTTGTTCCGTAGAATAATTTAACCAGTCTGAACTATTAAGATCATATACCTTTTTATCAGCCATATTTCCACCTTGAGAATTTGCTAATCTTGCACGAGACTCTGTAAGGTTATATGCACCAAAACCAGGCATGAATCCATGTATATAGAAAATGTAGTTACTCCATTCGCTCAAGCCTTGTGGTAAATCGTTCGGATGAATATTCCACTTTTGTGTCTCAGGATTCCACTTAGACTGAAGATACTCATCAGTATCCCATTCTGAACCTTCACCATATCCGCCCCAGAATGCACGACAATAATCATCTGTATTATTGAAGAACATATCAGCTATACGCATGCACAGTTCAGGATACTCGGTATCCGCAGAAATCACAAAGTTACCAACACTACAAGCACTTGGGCTATACATTTCCGGTTCTGTCTGCCATTCACTTGTCAAAGGAATACAAGACACCCAATTTTGAAATTTATTTTCCTTATCGGAATATTCGGAATAAGCAGCCATATTACTCGACATATCAGAAAAAACTGCCGTCTGTCCGCTGGTAAGCTGAGAGTTAATATCTGTACCACTAATTGTAAAATAATTAGGATTAATAATACCATCTTTATAATATTGATTCATCAGCTTTAAGAAATTCTGATATACCTCCATATCGTACACCGGAATAACAACTTCGCCATCACGCAAAGTTGGTCCAAATCCATAACTATATCCATTATTCATTTTAACAAGTCCGACATCATTCATTACATACCCGAACGCATTAAGTAAGTAATCTGTACATGTTACGGTATCCATGCTACCACCTATCGGATATATATTTTCACTTCCCACACCACTTAGATTTGCTTTTTTAATAGCATACATGGTTGATGTAAAATCATCCAAAGTCTGTGGTATTTCCAGCTGAAGCTCATCAAGCCAAGGCTGGTAAATATAAATTCTCATAGCACTACCACTGTTTTCTGCCGGATCTCCATTTAAAGAAGGCATACTATAAATATGACCATCTCCTGCCGTACAAGCCTTCCTAACTGAATCAGAGAAATAGTGCAGAATATTGGGTGTCAACTCTTCATTCATATATTCATCCATTTTTAGGAACATTTCTTCTTGCTGACCATATTTTACAAGTTCTGTGGTAGAAAAGCTCAAATTCCACATCAGGTCTGGCAACTCTCCGGAAGACATAAGAAGAGATTTTTTCTCAGCTAATGCACTTGTTTCAATGATTTCTACATTAAACTCCAGATTATATTTTTCTTTCAGATACCAAGACAACCAAAGATCATCCCACTCTCCATGACTCGGCTGCATTACAACTGCCAGATTCAATTTAATATCACCGGCATATTCATCTTTAATAACAGGATATGCGCTGTCCATATTTAAATACTCAGGATACTTACTCTCCTCTACAACTGTTGCCTCAGATGTTTTCTCACTGCTGGTCTGAGTATTCTGTGTTTGCTGACTTTCCTTCTCATTGCTTACCGGTGCTTTCTGACAGCCTTGCAGCAATGTGGTCAATGCTAACATCAGTGCTAACATTTTTACAATTTTTCTCTTTTTCATGTTTTTTTCCTTTCTTCCTTTACTAAATTTCTACAACTTTTGATTCTTTTTCTACTTTTCCTTCCTCTTGCCTCCTTACTTTTTTTGTTGCGTTTTCCCTCACGCAACCTAAGATTATTTTAGAGGTCAATGGGCAAAGCATCAATCTTGTTGTTTTCTTTAAAATATGTTTTTTATATCATAGGAAAAAAAGTATATTTTCACTCCAAAAACAATATTGCATTTTTAAATATCAATACCGTCTATTGTATTTTTTCTGTATTTTGCAGGAGTAACACCAACTACTTCGCGGAATAACTTAATAAAATAAGAAACATTTCCATATCCCACTTTTTGGCACAATTCTGCCACAGGAATGTCCTCCTGCCTCAGCAACACTTTTGCATATTCAATTCTAAGATAAATCAAATAATCTCTGTATAATTTCCCCGTGCGTATTAATATTGCCTCTCGCACCGCATCTGTACTGGTGCGTAACTCAGTAGCTACCTTTTCAATAGAAATATCATACTCAGAAAAATGTTCATTAATATATTTATATATTTGATTTACCTCATGCTCTTCCAGTTGACTCCGAAGTGCTTTATAACATCCGCAAAATTCATGAATGAGTTTTTTTGCAGCATTTTCAAAATCTTTTACACTTTTTGCAGAAACAACTAAACTAATATTCGTTTTTGATACTTCCAGCCTATACTTTTCACCTAACCGCCTTATCCCTCCAAGAAAATCTGCCAAAATGTATTGCAGCATCAACATTGATACCGAATTTCTACTGAGTTCCTCTACAAATCCTTCCAACCTCTCTACTGCCATCTCTTCGTTTCCATTATCTAAAGCTAACCAAATTCTCCTTAACCCCTCGGCATTATATACAAAACTGTATGAATCATTAATATTATGCCGCTTTTTTTTGCTACTTTGAATATCATCCATGCTCTCTAACCAAGAGGCAGATACATTTCGCAACGACTGATATGTATTTCCAACTCCGATGATCGGCTTATAAGAAAAGCTTTCGGCTACATCCCTAATCGTTTCAACAAGATTATCCTTTGCAGCCTCTGTATGTGCGCTACAGATAACATTTAAAAGCTTCTTTTCCAAACTACAAACAGTATAAACGTACTCTTTTTCATTTTTATCCGGGACCTGCTCCAGTTCCTCCTGCAAATCAATCAAAAATTCTATCGGCATCTCCCTTTCGTCTTCGCACGAAATACTGATTACACAATAATATGGACCTGGCAAGCAAATCTCTGCATTATCCAAATAGGAGAGTGCCTCACCAAAAGTATCATTATTCATTACCATGCATAAAATCTGATCACGGATTATTCTTTGTTTCTTCTGTATCTGTAATTTTGCTTCATTATTGCTCTGAATCACATCTCCCAATATATTGTCAAGTTCTTCTAACTCATTCACATAACTTCCGACGTCTTTTGAAACCTTCTTTCGATACTTTTCTGCAATTATTTTTATGGGCTCAAAAGCTCTTTTAGCGAAAATATTAGCAATAACAAAAATAAGAAGTATATCTGTTAATACCAAAAAAACTAACACCAAAAACAATCCGCTATTAATATTATAATTTTTTTCTGGCAGAAAACAAAAAGTGTAATTTCCGTTCTTCGAGATGGATGTAACTACATGTTTATGTTCCGGCAAACATGACGTTTCCCTATTTGAGTATAAAGCGACTTCCTTTTCATATAACTCCATCGAACCATTCATTTCACCTCCTGCAATCCGGAATCGTTCTTCTAGTGCACTCTCCTGAATAACAAACCCTAAAATAGCAATGTCCCACTCATCGCCTTTGTTTACTTTTAATGGAATAAGCACATATATCTCATTAAATGCACGTAACACTTTTGGGTCACCACAAATTTTTGTAATATCTTTTTTTAACACATTTATTACATCGCGAAACCATTGTTGGTCTTTCTCATTTTCTGACTTAGTATTCAAAAACACAGAAAAATCTATCGTCTTACCTCCG
The DNA here is from genome assembly GCA_017465845.1 of Lachnospiraceae bacterium. Taxonomy (GTDB): domain Bacteria; phylum Bacillota; class Clostridia; order Lachnospirales; family Lachnospiraceae; genus Acetatifactor. The sequence goes on from JAFTVH010000082.1 coordinate 4,623, forward strand.
GAGGTATAAATCCATTCTTCTCCGTAATCAAGAAAATAATCTTCTGTCAAGGCTATATAATATTTATATTGTTTAAAAGTTTCCAGCATGGATAATTTTTTTGCTATATCAGCTTTAAAGTAATAAGGCTGAAATTCATAATTGGATACAATTCTCAATGCCACTTCTTTCATCATCTGCAACTGTGCTTCCCATTCCTGCATTACCCGTTCTGCTTTTTCTTGTGCGTATTTTTCTTCTGCAGCCTTTTCATTTCTGTAACTGATATAAAAAAACACAATACTCAACGCTACGCAGCAAACAACTGCTACGCTCAAAAAAGAAATTCGAAGCGGATTATTTTTTCTTACTTTCATATAGTTGGCACCTTCCTCTCTCATCTTCTAAAGACTGTTTACCTGTTATTTGACAGGCAAATAACTTTTCCCTAAGCACTAACTAAGTCGGGCAGATAAGCACCATATGTACCTGCCTGCCCGACTTAGTGACACACTTATTTTAAAATACCAAAAAGAAAATTTCAATCCAATCTTCACATTTTCCACAAAAGCAATATTTTCCAAGAAAAAGCACATTTATAAACAACGTAACCGTTCCAAAACAGACCTTCTTCCCCTACAAACACTACACTGTTCTTCTTTACAAAACGTTAGACACATATTCAATAGCTTCAATCACGCCATCCTTTACAATGAAGCGCAGTTTCATATCATCCTTTTCATAAATCATCAGATTTTCTTCCACCGTGCACTCCGTACCATATACCTGCTCCAGCTTCTCTCTGCTGTCGCCGATAGCCACTCCTTCTACTGTGGTTACAGAGTCATCTTTCAGAATAACGGAAGAAATATAGTCTTTATCCTTACCGGGATACGTATTGATTTCAAATCCGCTGTAGGTATAGATCTTGTCCAGGCCTTCGAATGCGCAGCTGGCAGCTTCAAAATAGGACAGAGGCTCGCCAAGTGCCTCAATGATCGGTGCCGCCTCCGCATCCATTTCTATCACGACATCCTTGCTGATAAACGCATAACCTTTATAGCTTTCAGAAGCTGCATTCTCTGCCTTTGACTCCTGATTCTGATTTTGATTTTGGCTCTGATTTTCATTTTGGTTTTGATTCTGACTTTGACCGGCGTTCTCCTCTTTCTGTGACAGATTCGTGGAATTGTTCACTTCCCCGCTGATCACATTTTCACTTTGCCCACATCCTGTCAACATTGCCAAGATCATTCCCGTTACCACTATCACATTCGCCTTTTTCATATTTATCTTTTTCATATTCTCCTCCATTTTTACTGATTATTTTGAAGAGCTTCCAACTGCTCATCGCGGTCCTGCTCGTAGAATTTCTGCTTTTCCTGCCAGCGAAGCACTAACTCCTGCTCGTCCCTGCGGTCGGAAAGCCCCACTTCTTCTTTCAGTACCTGACCAAAATAACGGGTAATCTTCTCTGCACCCGACAAGTTCAGGTGAAGACCGCCGTCATAGGTATCTGTACTGAAATCAAGACCGGTCTCTTCTATCAGCTTCAGGAAGTTAATATACATCAGATTATTTTCTTCTGCATAGTCTTCCATCTGCTGCTCCCACTCGTCGTACCAATAAGGGTACAGACTGGGAGCCTTTATCAGAATCAACTGAATATCATTCTCTTTGCACAACTGTGTGATTTTGTCCAGATAATCGTATGCATTGTCACCAAACTGATAGTCAGCCAGCACTTTTCCTCCCGGAACATTTTCAGCCGGCTTCACATCCACTCGCATATAGTAACCGTTGTGGGATACTTTCTTGGTCCGAAACATGTACTTCAGATCATCTGCCGTCAGCTCGCTCCAACGGGAGTGATATCTGAGAATGGGGAACACGTAGTCCAGGAAATGTTCCTCCTTAGTCATGGAAGCCTGTATGGACTTCACTTTGGACATGGACCATTTCATTCCCTCCAGGGTCATCCTGTTATAAGCCTCTTTCTGCGGCTCGTTATATTTCATGGCAAGCACATTGAAGACCACTACCTCCGGCTTTTCATACCTAAGGGTATCCTCCAGCAGATAATAGGACTGCCAGATAAGCTGCTGGGCACTTCCTCTGATATAACTGTTGATTCCATACTCATCCCACAGCACATTGGGCGAAAAATTTTCATAGACTTCGCAGTCTCCGATAAAGATCACATCATGGTCTTTCTCTTCTTCATAGTATTCGGCGATCAAAGCACCTTCTATCACATCCGTCACATATTTGGGCATAAGCAGCTTCTGCAGCAGGTATAAGCTTATCAGCACAACCGCTATGGTACATACAGCCCTGCCTATTTTCACTTTTTTCATAATGACCTCCTGCTAAAACTGGTTATAGATAAACTGGCTTGCATCATAGCCCACACCGTAGGCTCCCATAAGAAGGATACAGAGGAACAGCCCAAACCATATGGCGAATCTCACCGGGTATGATTTTACTGCAATCTGTGTACGGACACTTTCTCTTCTCTGCATCAGACTGACTGCTATCAGCAAAATGGTTCCTGCCGCCAGAATCACATAATCCAGGCCGCTTAATCCAAGCAGAAGCAGGGAACCGTCCCACAAAATCTGCCAGTTCCATTCGGTAAACATGGTTCCGAACATTTTAAAAGTCAAAGGCACATCCCTGTAACAGTCGAACATTCGAAGGCAGCTCATCAAAAGCACGGTCCTGATGACCTGGAACAATCTGAAAGCAAATTTATCTTTTATATGGAAACGGTTATGAAAGCGCTCATACAAGGGCTCCAGCTCCTGAGAAATCATAATGACTACCCAGTTCCCCAGTCCCCACACAATAAAGTTCCAGCTGGCTCCATGCCAGATACCGGTAGCAAACCATACCACAAAGGAAGAAAGATATACCGGTAACCGTTTTCCGATGACGTCTCCGAAATGGGCTTTGGTAAATCTGGCAAACTTTAACATAGGCTTACATACTGATATGGGATAAAAAATATAATCCGTGAACCAGGTACCCATGGTAATGTGCCATCTTCTCCAATATTCCTTGATGGATTTGGAAAAGAACGGACGGTTGAAGTTCTCTGCCATTTTGATACCTAAAGTCTCGGCAATACCGATGGTAATATCGATACCGCCCGTAAAGTCCGCATACAGCTCCAGCGCATAGAAGAGCATTCCCACAAATACATAGGCACCTCTATAGCTGTCAGCATCTCTGATAATGGTATTCACTGCTGTCAGTATCCTGTCGGCGATGACCATTTTCTTAAAATATCCCCACAGAATCCTCTGCAGGCCGCGACAGACCGTATCTGCCTGAAAGCGATGCTCCGAAAACAAGCCCTCCTTCAGGTCGTTGAAGCGGCTGATGGGTCCCTGAACAAGCTGCGGAAAGAAAGAAATAAACAGCGCCAGTTTAAAAGGATTCTGCTCTGCCTGCGCCACACCGCGGTACACATCGATCAGGTATCCCACAGCCTGGAACGTATAGAAGGAAATTCCCATAGGAAGCGCAATGTCCCAGAAATCCAGCTGATTATTGCTGCCGGCCCATTTCATCACAGAATTGACGTTGCTGATGACGAAATTAGTGTATTTTACCACGGCCAAAATTCCGATATTAAAAAGCAGACAGACGAGCAGACATTTCCACTGCCTGCTCTTCATTCCTGCCTTGTAAGCTTTCTTCTCTTCTTTGGAAAGAGACGTTTTATTTTCTTTTATGTATACGCTCTGCTCTTCTGCGATTCTACCGATGTGACGCGCCGCCAGATACACCGTAACAGTAGTCGTCAGAATGTAGATCAGATACACCGGGTCTGCCAGGAAATAAAACAGATAGCTTGCCGCAAGAAGCAGTATCCACTGCTTCTTCCCCGGTGTCAGATAGTACGCCGCAAACAGAATCAGAATAAATCCGATAAATTCATAGGATGTAAAAAGCATGATACTTAATCCTCATCTTCCAGTTCCTGAATCAGTGCATATAAAGCCTCTGCGGAATTAAAGTTCCGGGGAATGATCTTCTCAGCGGTAATTACCACATCAAACTGATCCTCGATTTCTGCAATGATGGATACAATGTCAAAAGAATCCAGGATCTTGTCATCGATCAGGCTATCGCATGTCTCAAAATCTACCTCGGGGTGTAAGTCTCTTAAAATCTCCAATAATTCTTCCATTTTTATTTTTCCTTTCCTGTCTGATAATTTTTCTTTAAGGTTACTCTGTCAATTTTACCGTTTGCGGTAAGAGGCATTTGCTCCAGTCTGATAATGCGGTTGGGAATCATGTAACGGGGCAGCTTCTCCTTCAGAAGCTCTGCCAGGCTCTTTTCCTCCATCTCACCCACATAGTACAGAACAATCCTGCCTTTTATTTCATCATATATGCAGCCTGCCATTTTGATATCAGGCAACATATTGACATTCACTTCAATCTCTCCCAGTTCAATGCGGTGTCCCATATGTTTGATCTGGTAGTCCTTTCTGGATACAAATACCAGTTCCCCATATTCATTGTACCGCCCCAGGTCTCCGGTTCTGTAGATCAGCTCCGGATATGCAGTGTTCAGAGGATTCTGCACGAACACTTCATTGGTTTTGGTAAAGTTGTTATAATAGCCCAGCGTAAGGGATGTACCACGGATACAGATTTCTCCGGGCTCCTCGCCTGTGGCGCGCTCATTTTTTTCATTCAAAAGAATGATCTCTGTATTCTTAAAAGGACGTCCGATAGGAATCGCTTCCTTATCTTCAAATTCTCTTTCTACTTTATAGTAGCAGCACATGCCTGTCCCTTCTGTAGGCCCGTACAAATTGGTAAATTTGGCTTCCGGCAAAGCTTCTTTCCACCGTTTAAACTGCTTGATCGGGAAGACTTCACTGCCGAAAGCCACGGTGCGTAAGTATTTCGGAACAATGGTCCTGAAGGTTCCGAATGCTGATATCATCACCAGCGCAGATACTACCCAGCAGACTGTATTAATCTGATGTTCATTCAAAAATTCTACCAGCTTTACCGGGAACATAAACAGTTCCTTAGGAATCAGATAAGTCGTAGCACCAAATTTTAACGTAGGATAAAGCTCTTTCAGGCAGGCGTCAAAATAGAGTGGCGTCTGATTTCCGAATACCGTATCCTCATTAAACTCCAGCACCTCACAAAGCTGCTCAATATAATCGATTACCGATCTGTGGCAGGCTACAACACCCTTGGGTACGCCGGTGGAACCCGATGTAAATACAATATAAATGGGATCGGTATCGATGGTCTTATCATAAATTTCTTTCAAAGCAGCCTCATCAATCTCTGTGTCGCAGATATCGTCATACAGCACTACTTCTCCCGCAAACTCCAGACTCTCTGCCTGCTCCTTTGTCTTCTCATCACAGATGATCAGTTCAGGCTTCACATTCTGTAAGATCAGCTCGATTCTGCTTCTGGGCATTTCCTCGTCAATGGGAACATAAAAATCTCCGCCCTTGATGACTCCGAAAAATGCGGTGATTTCTTTGGGATGCTTGTTCATGAAAACCACTACCGGCTTTCTGCAAATTCCCTTTTTATGTAAAAATGTGCCAATAGAACGGCTTTGATCATAAACCGCTTTAAATGTCAACGCCTCTTTGTCATCCGCAAAGGCAATCTTGTCAGGTTTTATCCGGACGATATTGTCCAGATAGTCAAGTACATGATTCTGCATCTCCTTTACTCTCCTCTATTCTTTTTATTGTTTACCGGACAACAGTTCATATTCCGGCTTCAGTTTTCCACAAGTCATGACAGCTTTTCTGGCAAGTACTTCCATGACATCAAGATAGCTGTCACTTAAGGGAAAATCTCTTTTGATCAGGGAGAGTTCCGTGCAGGCTAATAGTATCACCTGTGCTCCCCGGTCGAAAAGTTCCTCCGATACCCGGTAAAAGCTGTCCATCTCGATTGCTTTTCCTGCTTTTACATTATCATAAATCAGGCTCATTACCTTATCCTGGGATGCGTTTGACGGAATAATTGCCTCAATCTGGCACTCCGAAAGCGTCTGCTGAAAAAGTCCGCTTTCTATGGTACCGTTGGTAGCCATGATGCCTGCTTTGCTAATTCCCTGCTGTTTTAAATAATCTGCCGTTTCTACTATGGCATTGATTACAGGAATACCGATTCCTTCTTCCAGCTGTCTGTGAAAATAATGTGCCGTAATACAGGGGATTGCCAGTATTTCTGCTCCCTGCTCTGCCAGTTGCCTGCCAACCTGAATCATGCCAGGCAAAGGACTTTCTTCACTTTGCCCCAGAATGTATCTGGTTCTGTCCGGTATCTGGGGCTTGCTGTGAATCAATATCTCCATATGCTCCTGATCTATACCGGCTTGGCTCATCTGGGTGAGCAGCTGGAGAAAGTAGACTGTTGCCATGGGACCAAGCCCGCCTATTACACCTAATACTTTCATATTGTTATCAACCCTGTTTCTCATTTGGATTGCGCCAAATTATCGCATTAATTTACGGTCGGATACTGATCGTGGTCATAATTATGGGAATTATAGTGCTGCGCCGAATACTCCATCAACTGTACATCCGTCCACATAAATATGGTAGGGTGGTCTTTTCTCGGGGTGGTGTCAAAATGATACCATCCGTCACCGATATCCACCAGATTCCAGTAATGCATAGTCTTAGCCGGAATCTTTTCAATATCCATGTTGGTGATACCTGCTCTTGTCAACAGTACTTTCGCCGTACATGCATATACATAACAATCGCCTTTACCAAATACAAGACCTTCGTAGGCTCCCTGAATCCAATTTATCTTTTCCGAATGATTAATGTACGAGATATGGCTCATATTGTAATTATAGATAGCCTGTACTTTTTCCAGGGCTGTCATCTCCGGTTTAATAATCTTAGCCAGAACTGCATCTGCCAGTTCATTTACCTGCTCTTCCGTATACAGTTTAGGGTAAACTGTAACCGTAATGGTTTTGGACGTTATATTACCTGCCAGATCGGTAGCCGTATAGGTCACCTGGTAACTGCCTTCCGCATTCAGATTGACAGTACTGCTGTCAATGTCCAATGTCAGTCCTTCCTCGCAATTGTCGGTAACCTTTATGTTCTTTTTGTAAGAAACCGTATCACCCACTACAAGCTGGATATTACTTATCCCTGAGATGACAGGTGCCTGTGTATCTGCTTCCAATGTAAGAGATGCAGTCATCACCGTCTCATTGTTTCCCTCATCCTTAAGGGACAATTCCACCTCCTGAGTACCGATGAACGTCAGGTCCGGCTCCTTTATAAAAGTCGCAGACACTGACGTGGCATCCTCTACAGATACGATAAATTCCTCCGCACTTCTTGGTACCAATGCATATCCTGACACATCCTGCACCTCTGCCCGAGGAGCCACGGTATCTACTACATGAAGCACAGGCTCATAGCTTCTGTCATCAGCCACAATGGTCACTTTATAATCTGTCACCGTATTCATATTGAGGGCAGCCATATCCGTAACAAATTCAGCCTGATGCGCTTCCACCACGAACTCTTCTAAAGTCGGCGGTTTACTTCCGGCTTCCACGGTCAGTTCTTCTATCACCTGGGCGATATAAATTTCGGACTCGATTTCCGTGATATTTTCACCCTGGTCTGTCAGCCGCACAGTCACCTTCTGACTTCCTGGCTGTGTAAAATCCGGTTTCTTTACAAAAGCTGTCATCACTCTGGTGGCGTCCATGATATCTGTTACCAAATCCTCAGCAACGCAGACTTCACCCATCTGCAGTTCCACCGTCACAGCCTGCGCCTGTGGCGCTATCGTATCTTCTATATATAATGTGGCTTTATGGGTGAACCACCCTGATTTTACCACAATCTGATAGGTTCCCGGTACTGTAATATCAAACTCCTGGCTTTCCTCGGTAAAGAATGCCTCGGCATTCCCATCCTTCATAAAATTAGAAGGCAGAACATTAACGCCGGCCTCCACCCGGCAGACCTTGTAAGCCAGACTGTCGATATAAAACCATGCACTAACTCCGGCTGCAGTGAGAAGCAATAATATCAGACATAGGATAAATTTCTTGGATTTTTTCTTTTTTCTTACTGTTTTCATATGGTTCCATTATACTCTCATTTTATTTTTTATCCAGAGGTTTTTCCTAAAATTGTGAATATTCGCCAAAGAATTCCTAAGTTCTAATGTCTGTCTGTATCTCCCTGACAAAAATATTCCAAACCAGATGCCTTATAAGCATATGGTTTGGAATATCAACAAATTACCCTTTTCTTTTTCCTTACGCTACACTAATTTGTGACCGCAGCTTGTGCAGAATTTATTACCCTTACCGATAGGTTTATTACAATTCGGACACGTACTGTTCGATTTCTTTTTCATGAAAGGTTTTTTCGCAACCTTCTCCTCTTTCTCGGCAGGTTCTGCTTCTTCCTTTGCCTCATTCTGCATAACTTTCTCACCGGATTGTGTTTCCGTCGACTGTATCTCCTTCACATTTTCTTCCGGTGTATCAACCTGTGGTTTCTCTTGTGGCTCAGCTTGTGAAGCCTGCTCTTCCGATGCCTGTTCAGGTTCTACAGGTATCCGTTTTCTGAACTTGCGAATGCCAAGAGCTACCATAATAACTGCTGCAATCAGGAAAATCCAGTAAAACCTGGCTATCTTTCCCAACGTTGCATCCGTAAACAGCAGATTGATTCCCCATATTTTCGAGTACAACCACACACCTGCGGCAGCCAACAACACTCCAACCAGAATGATCAGAATTCCTTTTACTTTATTAATAATATTTGCTTTTTTCATTTAGACCAGCCTCCTTATGGAGTTTCTCCCATCCAGGAACCACCTATCTGCCAGAAATAGTCAGCAAGCGGTGTTTCTCCCGTTTCATTTTCAATATCCTCATATGGTACCCCCACATGATATTCTCTCTCTGCAAATGCATCATTGACATCTACCGATACATTGACTACTCTGCTGTAGTTATCGGGATCCATGACTACAGTAAACTGAATAATATAGTCATTTACCATATATTCACCAATTGCAGAATAGATTTCACCCAGCACTTCACTGGAGTCTGCCTGTATAAACTTACCGCCGCAGCTGGTAGCAATATAGCTGAGATACTCAGTATCAGCTCCTCCGAAACCTATGGTGTATACATAAATATTCTTACGTTTCAGATCCTCCAGTACTGCATCAATTCTGCTGGCATCACCATCGGCACCGTCAGATAAAAGTATAACAATTTTCTTACCGCTTTCTCCTTCCAGTTCTATACCTGCCTGCTGAAGACCAAGATAAATGCTGGTTCCGCCACCGTCATAGATGGAATTGATTCCCTGTAAAATAGGTGTTCTGTTATCAGATATCGGAGCAACAACTTCTGCCCTGTCATCAAATGCCACCAGACCAATCCTGATATCATCTTCTACGCTCTTAACAAAGTTAGCAACCGCCTTCTTGGTATCTTCAAGAGGAGACCCACTCATACTTCCGCTTCGGTCTACGACAAGGACTACTGACATCTCCTCATCCTTTTCAATTTCCGCTTCATCCAGTATCTGAAAATCACTGATTGGACTGTTCATTTCCATGATGGAGAAGTTGCTCTTTTTCAGCTTTTCCTCTAATTCCATTGCCACATTGACAGTAACACGTACTACCGGGAAATCTGTTGCATCGATTTCACGTATGATCAGACCATTATATAATGCATCCAGAACATCCAGCATAAACTGGTAAAAGTTATCACCGGCACCATAGTAATAATAGCCATTGTCTACGAAATTGAGCAGTTCTGTAATTCGATTCCAGATAATATCTATGGTTATGTTCTCCATATCAAAGTAAGCCGGCTTATCAATCTGACCATTTTTCATCTGATAAAAAGTTACAAAGTCTTCCATCAACATCGCGGTGGGTTCAATCGTATCATCATCAGTCTCTTTAATGACTTCAACAAGAAGTTCCTTTGCTTTCTCGTCCTCTTTTGCCTGATAATACAACTGCGCCAGTTCTATCTTATATGCAACAGTATCTCTCTCTGTTACAGGAGTAGTTGTTTCGATAAAGTTAATGGCTCTGCGCACAGGCTCACTTTCAATAGTATCTTTCTTCGTCTGGATCTGATTCTCCAGTCCTTCCATCTGATTAGTCAGTTTCAGTTTTTCTGCTTCTGAAGCTGTTTCCTGATATTTTACATTCAGTTCATTCAGCTTATTCTGCAGCTCATACAGTTCCTCGCGCAGTTTAGCAATTTTGCTGTTCTGGTCATCCAGATATGCTCCCTGCTTTGCAATGATATTTGCCAAAAGGGCTCTGTTTTCAAAAGTTTTGTTGGAATTAAATGCTTCCGTAGCCTTATCCAGTGCCTTTGTAAAATCACCGGTCTGGATGGCATATACTGCCTGCACTTTCTGGGAAAGCATGGAATTATCCTTTTCCAGTTCTACTAATGTCTCGCTGCTGATGCTCTGAGATGACATCATATCCAGCATAGCCTGAATATTAGCACTGTTTTTCTTAACATCAATGCTGTTCTGCACCTGAAGCAATAAGCCCAACAGTTTTTCTCTTGTAGAAGTCTTCAGCTGTTCATATTGCTCGTAGTACGTACTCTCTTCCAGAGCAGCTTCTGAAGTCAGAAACTCTTCCAAAACTCCCTTCGCCTCTGACAGTCTTGCATCACTTTTCTTGGCAAGATATCCTTCTGCATAACGGATTCCGGTCTCGTAATCACTCTGAAATCCAGCTGCCAGCACAAGCAGTTGTCTGGAAATATCATTTTCCTTCATCTGTTCACACTGGGCTGCAAGGATTCTCCCCTGCTCATAGTCACCCAACTCCAGCAGCTTGGATGCCACATAGTTCTGCTGCTGAACCAGTGTCTCCGTTTTGTGAGAACGGACGAATGATGTAATCAGAATGGCTGCAGCAATCACCAGGACTGCCACAATGATTCCTATGATGAGCTTCGTCAATTTATTCTTTTTCATTCCGTATCACCTCCCAGATTCAGAAGATCCACATCGATTCTGGTCAAATGCGGGTAAACACTGCGCACTGCTTCCGGATTCTCAATCGGATTGTCCCGAAGCATCAGTACCTGAAGGTTCTCAAGTCCGGACAGACTGCTGATATCCTTGATATCGTTGTTGTACATCCACAGCTGTTTCAACCGGATCAGCCCGGAAATCGGTGTCATATCAGAAACCCTGTTGTCCGCAAAATCCAGATACTCCAGATTAACCAGCCCTGAAACTGCCTGAATATCACCAATCTGATTGCCCCATATACCCAGAGATGTCAAATTGACAAGACCAGACAGACTACTGATATCCCGGATATTATTCCATCCCAGATTCAGTTTCATCAGACCTGTGAGACCTCTTAAAGCCTCCAGATCCTGTGCAGTCAAATCGTTTCCTACCAGTGACAGTTCTTTGACAGAAGCACATTCTGCCAGGCCACCAATGTCCAGACCCGGCTGATATACGGCTACCACACGCTCCAAGAACGGCATATAACGCAGATCATTTAAAGTAGAAATCTGACCTTGCGCATAGAGAGAATATCCGTAACCATCCACAGAATAAGTGTCTTCTTCCAGGTAAACATTACGGGTATCTTCACTGTCACCTACGGAAGTTCCTACAATATACAGTTCTGTTATCTGTTCAATATCATCATTATAAATAGGTTCGCTATAGGGAATCTGCAGCTTGTTGCGGATAATCTGTTCGATCAACGGCTCTTCCAATTCTACCAGAATATCCTGAATAGCAATATCATACTCATACACTGCAATGTCACTCTGGTATCCTGTAGTGTTAATTGCCATAGCTTTTATAGTTGTAATACCATTGCGCAGGATAAGAGGCTTATCGTATACAGAAGACTCGGCTGTAGGCTCTGAACCATCCACTGTATAGTAAATCGTCTGTTTTTCCTCAGATGGTATTAACTCCACCTGAATTCTTTCCTTGTATTCTCCGCTTGAGTGATTCACCGTGGGAGGTTCCGGACGAGTCACATAGTACAATTTATCGATGACCTCATCATCCACCTTCTCTACAGCTTCTTCCAGCAAATCTCTGGCTTCATCCAATTTCTGCTGACGTATATAAATATCAGCCAGTTTTTCATAGACATCAGCCTGTAAATCATCCATTTCCAGCATATTCCTGTACACTGCTTCCGCATAAGTGAACATATTGTTGGAATCATAGGCTTCTGCCAGACCAAGGTTGGCCTCCTTGTTCTTTTCATCCACATCCAAAGCCTGTCTGTAGGATGCAATAGCCTGCTCATAATTCAGCTCCGACAAGTAACGATTACCAGCAGCAATACAGGCCTTCACTTCTACTGACTTCTGATACTGCAGATATCCGACGAATGCTGCCACGACCAGGACTACCGCACAGGGGACACCCAGCACAAGAAGCTTGTGCTTTCTCCAAAGTTTCTTCATGTTCTACCTCCTACTCCTCTTCCATCCTTTTAAGAAGCTTTTTTCTCTGCCTGCGGAACACCGGGACCAGAATTAATATCAACAGGAAAGAGATACCCATTCCTGCCAGTCCGCCGAAAAATAAAATATCACCCATATGTACTCCTTACTCTGCCAACCAGCCTTTAACTACAACTTCATCATAAACCTGATACAGATATTCCATTTCCATATCAATCTCACTCTTTGTTCCGGATTTCCTGTAAAGCTCATCACACTTATTAAAATAGCTCTCAAAGTCGTGATAATCTCTCTGTTTTGTATCCAATGATGCCTGGCCGTCAATTTCCAGGAATGCCAGCCTCTTGTATATCAGATAATTGTCGGTATACAGCTTATCGGCTTCTAACAGGCAATCTTCAGCCTCTTCATATCTTCCAAGACTCTGCAAAAATACTGCTTTATCCAGCCACTCTACCAGTGTCCCGAAACCTGAAGTAATGATTTCATCCAAAGCTTTTACTGCCGCTTCTGTGTAAGCCGTATCTTGCGTCAGCTGCCCATAATCACCATACACCTGTGCCATACGCTCCAGTACTAAAAGTTTCTTATCGGCTGCCAGATTACGACTTAAATCTTCCAATAATGCAATTCTGTCAGGATAAGCTGACTCACCATAGCCTTCGCCCAGAATTTCATCCAATTTCAGCCCTGCACTGAGTTTCACATAATCATCACCACTGGAACTGAAACATTCCTGAAGGTAATCCACTGCTTTTTCATAATCCTTCTCAAGACCGGCAATTTCTCCCTGTAAAAGCAGGATACTGTCATTTCCCAGTCCTTTGGCATTAGCCTGAATGAGGCACTCTCTTGCCTGTTCCAGATTGCCGCTTCTCGCAAGTGCAATTCCGTAATCTCTGTAATATTCCGGGACACTGCTGTCTAACAAAATAGCTTTTCGGTATTCACCGACTGCCTCCGTATACAATTCCTGCTCCAGATAACAGCTGCCGGCCAGATAATAACTTTGGCTCATCTGAGCGCTTTCCTGATACAGTGCATTATTCAGGATATTATCTTCCAGATATGCAATGGCTTCCACATATTGTCCCTGATTGTAATATTCTGATGCTACACCCAGTTTCTCAGTCAGTCCCTCCTCCGAGCGCATGCCCCAACCGATATAGGCAGCTCCGGCGCTTCCCAGGAAAAGCACAACCAGAATCACCAGGAAAAGGTCCTGTTTTCGAAGCAATCTCTTATATCTCTTGGTAGATTTCATCAGCTGCCTCATAGCAGTTAACAGCTGTGCAGCATTCTGAAAACGCTTCTTAGGCTGCTGTTCCATACCGTGCATCAGAATGTATGCAAAAGCATCATTCACAGAAGGCATCAGGTCTTCTATCGGAACCTGTTTTTCATAACAGGGCGCAGGTTTCTTACCGGTGAGAATATGATACATCGTTGCACAGGCGCTGTAGATATCGCTTCTTTCATCTACCTTCAGCCTGGAACCGTACTTCCTGGTCAGTTCGTCTACAGATGGTCTGGAAGCAGGTTGCTGCATTGCCGTTACAGGAGAGGCTGCCTTCTGCTCCTTCTTTGAAAGCTTCCCCTTCTTCTCTGGAGCTGTAACGGCTACATAAGCCACTTCTGTTGCGTCATCGTCTAAGACCACCGTCCTGTCATCGTCAATTTCAGTTCTGTCATCGTCAATCTCAGTTCTGTCATCGTCAATCTCAGTTCTGTCGTCATCGTTTGAGACCTCTGTCCTGCTGTCGTCAATCTCGGTCCTATCATCAGCGTCCACCACAGTTTCGATTTCCGTCCTGTCATCATCCGTCGCACGATATGACTCATCACTTTGAGATACACTGTTCTTTCTTTCCTGCTGTTTCCTGCGACCTCTCAACTCCATCTGTATCAACTGCTCTACAGGCGAGTAAGAAGGAGAATATCCGATTGTCTCATCTTCTCCTCCACCCTGCAGCACCGATACGTTGAAATCAATCAGGCAGATATTATTCTGTGGTGTCAACATCAGGTTAGCTGGTTTGATATCGCTATGGATAATATGCTGCTCTGAGTTATGCAGATATTCCAGTACCTCCGCCAACTGTCTGGTCCACTTAATGACTTCTTTCTCGGAAAATACCCTGCCTTCATTTAACAACTCTTGGAATGATTTTCCTTCGATAAATTCCATGACTGTGTACACTTCATCCTCATAGGCCCAAAAGTCCACGATTCCGGGAAGATATGTATGCTTCAGGCTCATGAGAATCTTCATCTCACGTTCACTGCCAATGATACTGACTCTGTCACTCCTTATTTTCTTTAAAACCACTTTCCTTTTCAGACGTTTGTGAATACCCTGGTAGATAATTCCACCGCCTCCGGAATTGATAGGTTTAATTTCATCATAGTTTTCATTCAGTTTTTGCAGGAAATCTTGTTTATCCCTGTAATCTTCTTCCATTTTTTTCATATGCCGCTTTCAACTCTCTTTAATTATTTTATAAAATCTCTACCAAAGACTCTCTTGCTTTTTTTCAATAAATGACTTATAGTATGAGAAAGTCAAAACACTTAGGAGAAAATCTATGGAAATTAATATAATTTGTTTCTTTATACTTTTTGCATTTTATGTACTTGGCGCCTATGCTACCACTGACATCCTTCGTCTGCTTAAAGGAAGCACAACCTCTGTAAACGCCAAAGACTGTTACTGCCCCATTTGTGGCTATCGAATTCCGTTATACGATCAGATTCCCATTTTTTCCTATCTTAAAAACAAAGGGAAATGCAGAAACTGCCATTCACAGATTCCTTTTTCTGACCTTTTTCTGGAAATCTTTATTTTCCTAGGCTGCTCCATAATTACAGCAGCATGCTCCTTTTCTTGGATAGGCTTTGGACTTAGCATCGCATTCTATGAAAGTACCAAGCTGTTCTACATTATTCGAAAAGGTGCCAGAGAAGACCATTTTCTGTCCAATCTGTTAAAATCTCTTTTGAATAATCTGGTATGGTTCGTTCTTCTTGCATGCCTCTTCCTGATTCTTAAACTTGTCCGGTTTTCTTAGAAAAATACATCGGGTTCTAAATGCGAAAATAGAACCGCAGTATTAACAGCGGAGATGTCCAGCCAGGCTGTTACCCCTTGAAACCACTCCCTGATTTCTCTGATAATCAGCGCTGAAGCCATCTCTCCCTGCTCCATTCCTCCGATTCCATCGCATTACTGCTCCATTTCTCCCACTACCTGCAAAACAGCGCAGGATATGTTATCTTTCTCATTCCGTTCCATTACAAGATCAACTAACTTGCGACAAATTATTTGTATCTCTTCATTTCCGGATACCCCCCTGAATAAATCTTTTACGTCCTCATAAATAAGCTTTTTGTATAAACCGTCGCTTCCTAAGATAAACACATCTCCCGCATTTACATTGCCATGCTGCATGTTGACATATAGTTTTCTGTTTTTACCGATATAGTTTACCAGCAGTGTTTTTTCTCTTCCTCCTATCAGTTTCAACACAACTTCATCCTGAGTCATTCGAAATAACCTGTCCTGTAAGCAATAAATCCTACTATCTCCCACATGGAAAATGAAATATTCGAAATCATAAACAAAAATCAATGACATAGTGCAGCCAATATCTATATGAGTCTTTTCACAGTACTCATAAACTAATTCATTTAGTTCCTGTATAGTCACTTCTAAATCTAAAATCAAATCTGCCTTATTGATCGGCCTTGGGAAATTTCTTCCAACACCGTCAAACCAGTTTAAAATTCCTGTAGTTACCATCTCAGAAGCTATTTCACTTTGCGAAAAGCTGCCTATACCGTCGCATACACAGGCCACTGCAAGAACCTTTTCTCCCACGGTCATGCAGTCACATATTACGCTGTCCTGGTTCTTACTCCTGCAGTTTCCTCTATCCGTCACACACCCAACATTCAGTTTCATGCAGCATTCACGCCCCTACTCAACAAACTTTGTATGTAATTTTCTGATTTTTTGAGATCGTGATTCTGTCACCCTGTTTAACCGTATAAGGCATATTGGCTACCAGTAATTCACCATTTAGCATAGTTCCATTTCCTGAACCCACGTCAACGATCATGTACTCTCCACCGTTTTTCTCTATCCTAAAATGCCTTCTGCTGATAAAAGAAAAAGATGCATCAAAATTATAATCAGCTTGTGCATTTCCTGCCTTATCATATCTTCCCACAGTTGCATGCCCTCTACTCAAATCAATTTCAACGTATTTGGGGAAATGATAACCTCTGTCCTCTTCCAACTGCAAAGTCAGCTTTCTGGTATCACTCTCGGAAGGTGTAATATAATCAATAACGGTAGCATCATAACCATCCGCATATTCATTTCCTGCTTTCACCGGTATCTCTGTTTCGTCCACTTGAAAGCTTCTGGATCTCCCGAATGTTTCCTGAACCGGTTTCTGTGAAGGCGTTACATCGACATTACTTTTACCGCCTCCTAAAATTCCTCCCAGGAATCCTTTCGCAGGCTTATCTTTTACCGGTTCCTTTCCCACTTTAATGGGCTTTTCCTTTTTTTTGTTTTTATCTTTCTTCTTAGGTTCGTCATCAACTTCCCCAAATAAATTATTAATTAAACTTCCCTTTACATCCTCTTTTCCAAACTCTCCCTTTACAACGGGAGTATCAACCGGTGCACTCTTAACTTCTGCCTGGTTGTTCTCTTCCGGCTTTCCGGTATTCCATATTTTATTGTTAACAATTTCCTTATTAATATTTATCGGGGATGTTTTCTTACTTTCTTCTCTCTTCGGTTCCACTGGTTGCTTAACTGAAACATTACTGTTCTCTCTTGCTTCATGTGTTAAGTAATCAAGAACTGATACAACACTTATATTCTTTTCTTTTAAGTGACGATAAAGATTCATTACATATACAGGATCGTCACTAAGATTTATATTTAAGACAAAATCCCTGAAGAAATTCAGCACATCTTCTTCACTTTGAGTAAATTCACTATCCGGAATATATATGTATCTGATATTGGAATAATCTTTTCCCACAATAATATGTTTTTTGTCTAAACAGAAATTGTGGTAATCTAAAAGCCAGTCATTACATACCTTAAATGGATATATCATATTTTCCAGCAGTATGAGAAACTCCCTTTTTGTCATGCTCTCCGGAAGATATTCCAGACGTGTTCCTTCTCCCATTTCATATTTTACTTCGATTTCTCCGTCTATATTAACCATTTTGACCGGCAGCAAAAAATCCGGCAGATCCTGTTTGATGACCTTTACTGCTATATCATCCAGTGTACTGGCATCCTCAATCGTCATTTTTGCATATGTCTTGCTTCCAATTACAACATCATTCAACATATAAAATCTCCTTTTCATCCTGTCTGTCAGATTTAAAACAATTCGAAATACTTTAATGTCAGTACTTGATAACTACCCATATCTGTTTCAACTATTGCAGCTCCTTCTATAAATGGATATGCCTGTACATATTCCGGTTCTATGACCATGTCGTTATATCTATTGATATAACCCCATTTTCCGCCATATTCCACAGCTCCCAGATTGCATGAAAAGGATTGTGCATCTCCATACTGATAATCTACAATCATTTCAGCTTTGCCATTTGCAAATCCCCACATTCCGTTTTCGTTGGCAACTGCATATAAACCGCCTTCATACCCTTTCGCTTCCGCAAATCTTGCCTGATACAGCTCTGTACCTTCCTTGTTCACCAGGAAATAACCTTTTTCATCCTTTACCATGGCATAATTTCCTGTAAACACTTTTCCTCTGCTGTTTACTGCGACATCTGTATAGATATAATCTGTAACCGGTTTTAATGAAGCAGACAAAATTGCCCATTTTCCTGCTTTTTGAACTACATATAAACCATTGTCATTCATGTAAACATAATCAAAAGCTTCCTCTGACAACAATTTAAAAGTGCGGGAATAAATCTGATACTTTCCATCCTTAACCCCCACAATGGCAGAAGAAGAAATATCCGTAACAAGATCAAGACCATTCTTATCTACAGCATTCCAATACCCGTTTTTATCAATCAGAGTATATACCCCATCTAACTTTACTACTGCATATCCGTCGCAAAACCGTGTTGCTTCTTCATAAATGAAATCCAGCAATGCACTGCCATCTCCCGCTACATATCCCCACTTATTACCATCATAAGCCGGAACCAGCCAATTGTCTGCCGGCTGCTTTAATTCAGGCAGATTAATCGTTCTTGCCTTATTTGCATAAATGATCTGCTCTTTCATCTGAATCATTTCTTCTGAATCAAAAAGCTCTATACCACTTTTTAATACATTGATTGCTTTTGTATCCCTTCCATTTTCGATATACAGATCAGCAAGCACCTTATATTCGTTCTCCGCTGCTTTTCCATCTTCAATCCGCGCAGCAATCAAATCATAGTATTCATCCATCATTCCTGCTTCTAAATAAATAGAAACAAGTTCTGTCTCCAACTCCTGATTCTTCTCCGTACTATAATCATTTATGGCTGTTTTATAATTATTTACTGCACGAATATATAACTTATCCTCTAAATAAGTCTTAGCAGTCTGTATTAATGCAGCCTGCTCTTTTGCTTCCTGGTCTGCAGTCAATGTAACAAATGCGCAAAGCCAGCTTACAGCCAGCATCGCTATGACCAGCAAATTAATAGTGCCCTTTGTTTTTTTTACAATATTGCTTTTTCTTGCCATGATTACTCGTCACCCCACAAAGTATGTAATAATCAGTCCTATATACAGAAAAGGTACAAATGGTATTTCATCTTTACGTGTCAGCTTCTTCCTCAACAACTGGAAAACAGAAAACAAAGCACTTATCAGACAGCCATAAAACACAGTACCCACCACATACTCACCTGTTAAAATCAACCCCAGCAGTAAGGAAAGCTTTACATCGCCACTTCCTAAACTTCCCCTGCTGAACAGGTACACCAAGCCAAATGAAATCAAACAGAATAAAAAACCCAGTATCATAGATGGTAGCATCTTGATAAGAACATCGATATCTTTCACTCCCTGAAAGCCTGTTTCCAGGAACCCAAACAGCAGTAAAATCAATAAAATCCTATTCGGTACGATTCTTTCCCACAAATCAGTCATGCAGATAATTGTCATGATTACCAACGCAGTATACAACAATCCGAATAAATAGCCATCCAACAAGTCCGCATGATATTCATACCAGATTTTCAAAACTGCACACTCACTGAAAAATACTGTTACTATTTCCGGCACAGTCCGGAAAAATTTCCGGTTTCTATTCTGTTCAAACTCAAAATATGGTTTCTGCCACTGTAATATCACTATATACAGTAACGGCAGGCTTATCAGCATAACAGCCAATATTACATAATCTTTCATGTTTTACACCCTACTTTTGATAATGTACGCCGTCTCCATCCAGCCATGCCGGAATCGCACAACGCTGAACAACATGAATTTTCGGTTCTTTAAAAAATAATCTAAAAAAGAAAACTTCCAAATCATACTCTACAACCATGTCGATCATTCTGTATTCAGAATCCGAAAACAACTTGCTGTTACTGAAATCTAATCCTTTCATACCATTTTCCACACCGGCAGCCTTCAGATATTCATCCGCCGTCCTGGGATTTGATGGTGAAAAACCGGCATCAAGATAATTAGATACCATACCGGAAGCAACCGCCCCCAGAAGAAGGCTTTTAAGCTCAGCCTCCAGGTTCTCTATGCCAAAATAAACAATATTTCTTATCAGATCCTGTGGATCACTGATCAACACTTTTCCGGATTCCAGTGCCGCCTTTGCCGATTGTAAAGTAGCTTCTCCTTGCGACAGTACATTATCTATATCATTTCCAAGTTCACTCCAGCCATTACTCCCCACGCTTGAAGCACTGCTTTCCAACGAACTCAGCTGATTCAGAAATGCTGTTGTTTTATCAATAGTGTCATCCAGTTCTTGTGTTTCCCTGTCAATATCTTCCTTTAAACCGAGATCCGCACTTCTAATACCCAATGCCTCATAGAAATAGGTATATGATGCCAGTTCACTTCCGGCCTGGTACATTGCATATTGCACCTTATTATGTACCATAAAAACATTAATAAAAGAAATAATTCCCATGACAACAAGGATAAATGGCACCAGACTAAGGACGGCTTCTACTGTTATCATACCTTTTTCACAGCTTCTATCCTGTTCTTTCATTTCTCTGCCTTTCCTAATAACCACGTATTACTGAATACCCGTAAGAACCGTTATCCAGCTTCTGTATTACAGCACTTGTGTCGGTTCCCGAAATAAACAGATTGATAAAATTCTCCGGAACAATGACAAATTTTAAATTCACTTCACAAGTACTTTTGATTGCAGTGACCGTATTTGCCATCTTAAAATCCAATGTTCCCAGCGTATCCTTATCATTCTGACTCTGGTTTACATTCAGAGTGATCAGATTCGACGTTCGGTCAAGTAAATCATCTTCATCCACAATCAGGCACATTATCACATACATATAATCCTCATAGGATAGTTTGATGTCATCGCTCTCTTCGCCTTCCGGTAATGATATCCCCAAAAACGAAGCTATTGAACTTATAGCCGTCATATCTCCTAACTGACGTTTGCAAAAAACAACATCCTTTCTCTCTTTTAAATCATCCCAGTCAGCCACTGTTTCCAATGTAGCTACTGTCATGCGTAATGCTCCGCTAACAGCTACTCTGACCAGAGGTGCTGCAGCTGCTCCCACACCTGTTGCCGCGACAGCCTCCGCAGCAGCATTTGCAATACTATTGATTGCCTTATTAACTTCTTCAACAGAATATGTAGAAATAAAATTTGTAGTCATACGTATTCCACAGATAATATTTCTTGTATAGTTCAGATTATCCTTAGATTTATTATAACCGCCGATCAGATATTCAAGTTCTGCACCGTATAAGTAATTGACATCCTTAGACATTTTTACTTTTGTCAGGCTCACATCGTAATATTCCTCGTCCTGACCACCATTGTCCGTTTCTGATGACACTACCTCCGTCACATTATTCCCTGATTCTTCTTCATCCTCCTCCGGTTTCTCTATTCCGGATACTCTGCTGGAAAACATTCCAAAATTATATGTAGTCAATAAGAATTTCCCGACAGCTCCATTTCCTAAAGAGGCAAGGGATGCCCCACCCGAGAAGCAATCAGACACATCCGGTACTTCTGCACTGCTCGCCGGCTTCTTCAATTGACCTGCCAATGTACTCGTGATGTCTCTGGCCTCTGTAGATTCATCTCCTTGCAATGACTTTTTAGCTTCTGCTTCTACCTTTTCCGCATTTTCGATTTTCTTATCGGCAGCCTTCTTATCTCCATTGGCATTGGTATCACTTTTTTCACATAACTTTACCAATTGACTGTAGAAATCGCTTTTATCATCCTGGAAATCATACCATTCAAACGAAATTTTCGCATCCCAGTCATATTTCCTTTGATCTCCATCCAGAAGATTATCCTCTACCTTTTTTAATGCATCGGTCTTTACATCCCACTTATCTTCGTTATCACTGTCTTTCTCAGGATCCTTGTTAGTATATAGCAAATTTACTGTTTTTTTAAACTCATCTGCTATCTTGGTTATTTCTTCCAGACCCGCAATTTCCTGGGTTATACCTTCCCGTAAATCCTTTGAGCAGGTTTGCAGCGTTCCTTTCAGACTCTCTATCTGCTCCTCAAGAGTATTTAACACATCCTCCAGGTCTTTAGCCACCTTGTCCAAATCCTTCACTTTGCCCTTAACCTGACCAAATTTTATTTTTTGGGAGGTTGCATCCAAAGAATCAGCCCACCCGGAGAACTTATTCCTAAGTTCTTGTTTATATGCACCTACATCCACATATTGTTTTGCCAGCTCTTCTGCCTGCTTTCTTTCTGCTTCTGTCACTTGCGGAACTTTAATTTCCTTTGCTTCGAACTCTTCTCCCGCTTCTTCTGCTTTCTTCTTTGCTTCTTCCTGCTCCCTGACTTTTTGCTCGGCTTCTTCTATCGATCTCAAAAGTTCTATTGCATCATCAATCTTTCTTCTGTTATCTAAATAGTTTATATATGCCTTATACTTGTCACTGTCATATACTTCCTTTAACAATTTCGAATAGGAACTATATTTATTACTACGTTCCGTTAAATACCCCGGATAATCATTGATACACTTCAGAATCGCATAATACTCATCAATCTTTCCCAAAACTTTAGCACTGCTTTTCGTAATTTCCGCACGTTCATCGGCTGCATCCATATCTGAAGACATAGAGTCAAACTTACCTAAAGTTCCTAAGATATCTGCCTCTGTCAGCAGTTCTTCAATTACCCTGAATTTCATAAAGTCACTGATCTGCGTCATAAGGACATTATTATTGGAAAGGCTTGCTCCCGCTACTTTCGTATAGGAGACATCTATCTCCGCTTCCTTATAAGGCATAAAACCATCCAGATCCTCATTATCTCCATCAGGGATAAAGGAATACTTCGTGTACTTTGCCAGATTTTCAATCGCTTCCAGCCCTTCTTTATTTTGTGTTACTGAAAACAATCCATATAATTCTTTCAGAAGATTATCATACTCACTTAAGACAACTTCTCCATAGGAATCTGCTGCCATTGCCGCCTGGGAACTATATAATTTTAAGCGAGCAACATCTACCATAGTTCCGGTACACGTTACCACCGGTACCATGATGAGCGTAACAAATACTGTAATGATTCCTCTGTTCTTACGCCGTTTTCTCATTTTTCCCCTCATTCTGTGATTATCACATTTTCTTCCATCTAAGATCATTTCTCGTATATTCCACTACTCTACGCCAAGAGTCTTCTTCATTTCTCCGTATAATTCACCGAATTTACTTGCAAAATTCCGGGCGAGCTCTCCCAATTTTGTATCTTCAACAATATCTATTGCATAATCCACGTTACGGATCATGTCATCATGATCTATGACATTTACCCGTGCAGCGGCTGAAATTTCATATTCATTATCAACACCTAATATACTGAAATCTATCGGTGCATCTACTATCTGTGTTGCTGTCACTTCCAACTGTTTGAAAATCACATAATTGGAATAGTCAACTGTTAATGTCAAATTATCGTCAAACAACATATTTCCTGCCACAGACCGAAAATATGCTTCAAAAGCATCTTCATCCCCCAGGTTATGTCCATCGCCGAACAACCCTCTGTATGGATTCAATGGCTCCGTTGCTGAATAGGAATTTCCGCTGGCCATAGAACTCTCCTCTGTCAGGGTATATTCCAATGTATTGTTTTTGGTCACATAAGTATCTGTTACCGTATTCTTGTAATAAACAAGCGTTGTCTCCAGGCATGCCTGGAGATTCGCCCTTTGGAACATGAAGAGGGACAGATACAATAATAGAATTACACTAAGAATAGCAATGGGTAAAATAATAGTGGCTTCTACTGCTACTGAACCACATTCCTTTCTACTGTTTTTCTTTTTCATTAATAACTGTCCCTCCAATGCCTATTTGATGGCTTACTTTAATATATTTTTATATTGTATTATTATAATCCATCAGCAGTAAACTCTGAACTAAAAATTGTATCCATGATGCCTTTTAAAAACGCTTGCAACCTATCCCAGAAAACTCCAATAAGCAGGACAACGATCAACAAAATAATGATTGTTGCTACAACATTAGAAACTCCCCTCTCGGAAGACATGAAATTTCTAAAGCTTTCCTTTACTTTTGCCATTTTGTTCTGAGCACCGATTACCAAATAATCAATTGTATTCATCTACCTCTTCCTCCTTTATTCATTTATTATTAACCTGTCTGTCTAAAAACTGAAGCCAGACATGGCAGGTACAATAATCACAACCAAAATACCAATAAACATCAGCATTGTAGGCACAAACAGCTTGTTTTGTACTGCTTCGCCCATTCGTCTTGAATTATGTTTCTTATCCAGCCAACACTCTGCATTGATTGCCCTCAGATTATCTGCAAGATTTGTATTACCTTCAACATAACTCTTACTGATAACCGTTATCATTTTATCCAGATATTTATTACTGCAGCGACACTGCAGATGAATAAGAGCCGCCCCCACAGATTCAGACTGATGCATTTCTTTTACTACTTTTTGTAATTCCAGATATATAGTAGTTTCACCACTATTGGCAGTCTCTTCAATGGCCTTAACTATATTCATACCGGCCGTTGTCAGTAATGCCAGCTTGGATATAGCATTGGGGAAGTCTCTGTCAATTGCGTCCTGCCTTTTCTGTGCTTTCACCCGCAGACCGTCATATGGAATGTACCCCAATAACAGCATACCTACGAAAGCAACTAAAGACAGAATAAGCACACTGTTCATATCTTTTCCCATTGCCATCATCACCAAAGCCAAAAAGATTGCCAAAAAAACACCTATAAAAGCATAGGAAAACAGAGATGCAATAATATAATAAGCATATATATAAGAATTCTTTCTATCGCCGGTTTCCTGACCTCTTTCCAGTTCTATGTATCCCGAATGTTCACAACTGTCTGTCAACTTACGGAACATGTCACTGTCCGCATTCACTTTTAAATCTACCAGCAACTGGTATCCGAACAATGCAATTCCATCCACCAGTGAAAAAGTTCTTCCAGACAGGTACTCTTCTTTTTTCTTTTCATAATCGGAAATCTGTTTATCCCATCCCTTAACTTTTTTAGCAGCTTTCTTTTCTTTGCAAGTATGGTATTTTGCATTATTCTTCAAAAAAATTTCCTTTTTTTCTTCTATATCCTGTCTTGAAAACTTGTTATTCCAAGCTTTCGAAAGCACCAGCTCCGCAGCCGCTGACCGGTTTCCTTTGCCCATCTCTATCATAAAGAACACTGCTAACAATGTCATAAGGACTGCCAAAATCAATACTGCCATTTTCCTTCTACACCTCGATTTCTGTTGCCTTTGTCGCAATCACATAAGATGCAAACGTACAAATTACGCCAAAAGTTGCTGACAAGCGACCTGTTAATGTCGTAAATAACGAATCCATAAGCCCACCGCCCATAGATGACATCATCAGTACCAATATCAATGGAAGAACCAGCATCATATAAGCTTCTGATTTTGCTGAAGTGATTGCCGTTTCAATTTCCATAGTGATTTCTACCTTATCTTTAATTATTTCATGGGTCTGCGTAATAACATACCCAAAATCACTGGTCTTTCCTTCAATGGTAGAATATATTGTAGCAAAACTGATAATGTCATCAATTTCACTTCTCATTCCCAATTCACGAAAACCTTCTTTCATGGGAATGCCTGCTCGCTCATAATCTGACACAATCAGTGCAATTTCTCTTACAATATCTGCTTTTTCATTAAACATCATCTCCAATTCCCTCAGGGAATCTTTTACGGCATTTTCCATAGATCGTCCGCTACCACCACTGATAGATATAGAAATAATCTCCAAGAATTCATTAAATTGCAACCTTAATTTATTCTGTCGTTTCTTGGTAACAGATTTGGAATAATTTCGCTCCTGCGGAATAGCAATCAGCAGCCCTCCGATAATCGATACGGGCAAATATCTATAATAAACAAACAAAATAGCTGCTATTGCAACAGCAAATACAAAATATGCCAAAACATGCTCTATTTTTGACATATTGCACTCGTAATATTTAATTCGTATCTTATCCTTATTCTCCGACATTTTCTTCCTCCAGATAATCATAGATACCAGCCAGTACAAACTTATCCTGATTGATAATTTTATTTTTTGTACGCTTAAGGCTGCCAGATACTTTCTTCAGCGTCGTATTACTGTCTTCCTCAAATTTATAGATAGGATTCAATATGATTTTTCCGTTTTCATATCCCACAACTTCCGTAATTTCCATACATTTTCTGGAAAAATCACGCAATCGGGAAAGATGGATTATGTAATCTACCGCCGATGCAATCTGCATACGAATTGCCTCCAACGGAAGATCAGCGCTGCCTGTTAAAACCATGGTTTCCAGACGACTCAGCATACCTTCCGGAGAATTTGCATGACCTGTAGAAAGACTGCCGTCATGGCCTGTGTTCATAGCCTGGAGCATATCCAATGCTTCTTCTCCTCGTACCTCACCGACGATGATCCTGTCAGGGCGCATACGAAGAGACGCTTTTATAAGATCACGTATTGTAATTTCTGTAGCTTCCTTCGAATTTGCCTTCTTAGTTTCCATTCGAACCAGGTTCGGTATATTTTTAATCTGTAACTCTGCTGAATCTTCGATTGTGATAACACGTTCCCATGGCTGAATAAAATTAGACAATGCATTCAGGAATGTAGTCTTACCGCTGCCGGTACCTCCTGCCACAAACACATTATGTCTGGAGGATACTACTTTCTGCAGAAAATCTGCCACCTCAGGTGTTATGGATTTATACTCCAACAGTTTCTCAATCGTCATAGGATTCTTAGAGAATCGTCTGATAGTAACAGTAGCACCATCAAGCGCAACCGGAGGAAATACAACATTGACACGGGAACCGTCCTCCAGTCTTGCATCGACAATAGGATTACTTGCGTCAATGGTTCGGTCCATCGCATTTACAAACTTTTGAACGATCCGCACCAGGTCATCATTATCCTGAAAATGCTCTTGCAGCTTCATCAGCTTTCCGGCTTTTTCTACAAAGATAGTATCATATCCATTGATCATGACCTCCGTGATATCCGGATCTGTAATAATCTTTCCCAGGATTCCCAAGCCTTCCACAGACTCAAGTACCGTGAATTTCAATGAATTCTTGTCTTTAAATGACAGATTCAGATAATACTGATATAACTGACTGTCATTCTCTTTAGCCCAGAGTATTCGTTCCTTTATCTTCTGAGCAATGAGCTCTTCTATTTCTTCATCAGTATACTCTCTGATTCTGCTGGCATCCTGGATTACCTGTTTCAGGACGGCAACTTCACTCATGAAATAATTATTGTCCATTCTTTCGCTCCTCCTATTTCATAAGTAAACTCATATCAATTGTATCCTTTGCAGAAATTAACTGAATAATATTCTTTAACGGCTGATTTCCATAATTATGTACACTTCCAATGTCCGGAACAGACAAGATATTTGATGCTTTTACATTACCTTCCACTAAATTTGAAATCTTACACATTTTTCCTGCATATTCACGAACAAGTGCCTGCTGTGCAAACATATCCATTTTCCTGGAAGGAAGTTCTCCCGATCTATCTACCACAACAATATTATCCGCCTGTTCAAATACAGCTTTTCCAATACCATCCATGCTGCTTTGCATATCAACAACGACTACATCACAGCTTCCGCATTTTCTGATTTTATCTACAACATCAAACATCTCTTCCTGTGAAACTGTATTGTAATCTACAAATCGTTCAAAACCTTCAATATAGGATATGTTATTGAAGCCCTTCTTTATGATTCCTTTTAATTTTAATTGAAAGCTTGCATTCTCACCTGCAGATTCAATCAAAACAGTGATTCCTTCAGTTTCTTCCGTATGAGCATTAACAAGTGAAGAACTGTCTAATTGCTCCATACTTAAGAACAAAACATTTTTTCCATAAGCTGAAAGTTTATTTGCCAATGCCAGAGCTATTGTCGTCTTCCCACATCCTCCAATCGGAGAATATACTGCTAATATCTTTGTTCTTTGGGAATTATCAAAGTCTGCCAGATATCCTGCTTTATCGGCATACGCCTTTATAACCTCTTTATATATTTTACTGACTCTTTGATATTTAATTACTTTATCACAATCTGCGTATAGTCCGGCATTTCGAGCCTCTTCACTATATAAGCACATCGAAAGCTTTGTATTATAGAATGAAATTTTCTTCTCGCTGATATCAGGATCAAACAATACAATATCAAAACGTTTCGTCTGAAGTGCCTGTTCTAAACGATCAGCATTCGTAAACATGGAAACCGATAAATCTTCATAATCCTCCAAAACTTCTACTAATCTCTCCAAATAGTCTCTATTTACGTCTGCAATGGCAACCGAAATATTCATATTCCTTTTCCTTCCGTTTTCATATTGCTATTTTTACAATGCATTTATAAAAATTTTATTAATATTTTCAAAAGGAAGTATAACACAATTTTCATTCTATTACAAGACCTTTTGGATTTTGAGCTATTTCAATATTATTCTACAAGATTTATTCCTTCATGCAATCTTTAGGTTTTTATTTTACCGAATAATTATGATCGGTCATATACCTATTTCCGAGAGGAAGGTTGTATATCTTCTGCCTGACTTCTTTGTATACAGTATATTATTACTTATCCTTCGCCTTCCTAATATCCTCACCCGTACACTCTTCCTCAGAATACCTGGCTTTCTCATACACCTTAGCCAGTTCCTCACGTTCCATGGCCTTGCCGCACTCTTTAGCTGTCAGCTTCTTTAAGAATGCCGGGCTTCCGTCCGTCACCAGCTTCATCCTGGCAGCCCAGACCTCCTTCTTGTACATCCTGCGAATCCGTTCTCTTGTACTCAGGAATTCAAATAAGGGCTTTCTTTCCTTCCGAAAACGCTCCACTTCACACTTTTCCCTGACATCATTGACTTCATCCGGTTCATCCTTATCTTTGTCAAGGGTCTGTTGGAAACGATTATACAGAAAAGCAACCAGGGCATAGATTGCCCACAGGCAAAGTGCAATCAGAACCACATACACCAGCACGATAACGATTTTCTCCAGGACAAGCCAGAACATCGACGGCTCCGCATCCTCAACCGGCATCCATCCTGTATCCTGCTTAGGCACGACTTCCTGTTCCTCCATCGGTACCTCTTCTGTCACTTCCCGGCCTCTGAGGAGAAGCCTGAGCAGCCAGATCAGAACCATTTTGAGAACCGAAGCAATCTCACCTACCCAGCCGATATCAGAGGTCAGAAGCAGCACAACCATGACTGCAGCCGAGAAAATGATTACCAGCGTGATACCGCTGCGGAACATTTGCTTTTCAGGAATACGCCCTTTGCTGCTGTCATTGACTATCATAAAGTGCAGATACTGCTCCAGGTATAGCTGTATAAAATACAAGCCAAGAAAAATAATAACAGGCGGCACATAGTAGCTTTCCCATTCCCGGTTTCCCTGGTAATGCTGCAGCAGGAGTCCTACACCTGCGATTCCCACCGCCGCTGCAGGATTTAAAACTCCGTCAAGACGATCTTCTGTCTTAATTCTCAGATAAAAGGAATACGCCACATATCCGGCGCCCAGAACCATTAGCGCCATTTTCTCTATCCAGGCTTCAGAGGGCACCATGATAAGAAAAGCAAGCGGCAGTACGTGGCTGATAACGAATATCAGAAAATGATTGCTGTATCTGCGCACTATGCCAAACAGCAGAGGCACCAGACTTACCAGTACCCATTTCCACAACACCGGTCGGTCAGCCCCGATCACTCCCAGAATCGTCACCACGATCAAGAATAAAATCCAGTGGTTCATCTGGGTCACCAGCAGCTCCTGCAACATTAATATCCTATCTTTTTTCATACCGAATCCTCCCTGACCGGCATCCACCGCACATGAGACTCCACCCATTCAGGCAGCTGCGGGCGCTCTTTTCCCCAGATTGGATAGAACCAGACGTAGTCCCCGCCCATTTCATCATATTCCTGCAATAGTGTCAAATAATCGCTGTATGCATTGGGCGATACCAGCATGGTCTGGGTTCCCTTATTCTCTGTCAGCAGTTTTTCCCAAAAAGTCTCTTTAAAAGGCACAACCGGTTTCGTGGTATCCACTCTGGCCAAAGCTTTATAGATTCTGTCCATCTGACCGCTGCCTGCACCTGCTTCGATACTCAGGATTTCTCCATTTAAGATATCCACACCATTGCCGTATACTGCAATACGAATCCCCTGTCCTAAGAAAAACTGCGCTATACCTGCCACGATGCGGAAAGACATCTCCACCGCATCTTCTTTTTTCAGGATACCTGTATCCTCTATATTAAAGAAGATACGAATGGTCTGCAGTGAGGTGTAATTCTTCTGGTTGACTTTTAAATCACCTGTTCTGGCAGTTGCTTTCCAATTCACGCTGCGCATATCGTCGTAGGGCTGATATTCTCTGATTCCACGGTATTCAAAGGGGTCCTCCAGAAGATGCCTTTTGGTCAGGATTTCTCCGTTCAGTTGCTGCAGCGACTGCCGGAACTCGGGACTGGAAAAAGGCCTCGGATAGACATATAGATAACATCCCTCGTGCCTGGTTTCCACCATTTCCGTTGTCAGAAAAAGATCAGCCGATACCAGGTCGATTCCAAGG